>JAFMQQ010000016.1 GCA_017354595.1 Micromonosporaceae bacterium | reverse complement strand
CATGGCCGATCAGGAGCAGCGGATGCGGAACCGCGAGGGCACCGCGTTCAGTCTCAGTTCGGCGGGCCAGCCGTTTCGTGCGGTGGCCATCCTGCAGCTGGCGCAGCAGGGCCGACTGCAGTTGTACGACACGGTCGGCACCCACCTGGCCGGCTTCCCCAAAGAGATCGCCGATCGGGTGACCATCCACCACCTGCTCTCCGGTACCTCCGGGCTGGCTTCTCCGCAGGAGGACGTGCAACGCGTCTTCGGCAGCCGGGACGAGGTGCACGACTACTACCAGCAGCGGGCCCGGCAGGCGACGCTGGTGGGCGTGCCGGGTGCTCCCACCATCACCCACGAGGAGGCCGAGGTCACCATTCCGGCGCTGATCGTGGAGGCGGTGACCGGCATGACCTACTGGGACTATGTCCAGCAGAACATCTTCAACCGCTGCGGCATGACCGGCTCGGCGTTCTACACCAGACCGCAGTGGCTGTCCGACAAGCACATCGCGCATCCGTACATGAAGCTGGCCGACGGCAGCGTGGTGGACGCCCTGCGCAACCTGGACCAGGGCAGCCCGTACCCGTACGTCCTGGGAAAGAATCCGGGCCGCGCGTTCATCGATGCCCCCGGCAACGGCGGCTTCGCCACCGCGCCGGACCTGGTCCGGTTCGCCAACGCACTTCGCGACGGCACGCTGCTGGACCGGCCCTGGGCCGACGTGTTCACCAGCGCCAAAATCCCTAACTCACCCGCGTCGTTCGGGGCGTACGGGACCGAGAGCTCCATCGTCAACGGCCAATGGATGTACCAACGCGCTGGCGGCAACCCCGGCGTCGGCGCCAACTGGGACATCTACCCGGACACCGGCTGGGTCGGCGTCATCCTCACCAACCGCGACTCCGACAATGCGTCCCTGGTGGACATCATCGGGCAGGAGATGCAGGCCATCACCGGGGCTCCGGCCAGCGGCGGGTCGGGCGGCTGACCCAATCCAGCGACTGGCACGAAGGGCACGGACATCCACGCCAGGCGACCAGCGGGCTGGAACGTCCGGCGTTCCCACCGACTCGTGCCGGAACGGTACGCGTCGCCTGACACGCGGGGCCGGTGTGGTGACTGCGACATCGTGGCCCATGGGTGACGGGGCGGTTATTCAGCGCCGATCCGCCACAAGCCAGGCGCCATGGAACTCGAAGCACCGCGTGTCGGCGTCCAGGCGTGAGCCCAGCCGCTCGAGGCGCGGTACATCGAAGACCTGCTCGTGGCCGAACTCGGCATTGGGCTCGGCTTCTATCGGAACGTTGACGATGAGCCGCTTGCCCGTTAGCTGCCACAGCCGTTCGAGAGCGTCCTCGGTCCGCCGCATCGGCAGGTGCTCCAGCAGGTGCAGCGCGGTGACTGTGTCGAACCGCGGGAGTCGGTCGGCGGCAGGCTCGAACAGGTCGACCTGGTCGAAGCGAGCCGGCAGCCGTTGCTCCGCCGCCTGGGCACGGGCGATCCGGATCAGGAAGGAGTTCTTGTCGACCCCGCGCACCCCACCCGCCCGTCCCGCACCTGCCCATCGACTCAGCAGCAGCGGGAGGAAACCGTGCGAAGTTCCGACATCGAGCAGGCTGTCACCGGCCCATAGGTCGGCGATCCGGCGGTAGATGTTGCGGAAGGGCCCGATAAAGTCTGTCGGGTCGTCCACATCGGACGATCCATCCGCGAGCGCGTCCAGCGTGTTCTGGTAGAACCAACGCCAGGCGATCCGGACGTCAGCGTGGATGGACCACACCACCATGCCGACCAGGGTGGTGTAGACCTCGTGGCTGGTACCGGACGGCCACGCGTAGATGGCGACGGCACCGTACTCCGCCCTGACCTGCTGGATCATCGGCAGCAGATCGTGGACAACGTACCTGCCGATGTTGTTGTCTATTCGTTCCGGCACCAGATCGTGCACGATCACTAGTTCCGGCGCCCGCTGGGCATCGCAGCCGTCCGGCCCGTTCAGCCAGTACATGCTGAAGGGTCCCCGTTGCCGGACCAGGCCGCCCTGCTGGAGGAGAGGCTCGACCAGCGAACTGTGTCGCAGTCTGGAAAGCACGGCAACTCCTTCCCACAGGTTGTGCCCTGGATGGTAGGCACCGGGTCGGCATTCGGGACAGCCAACTTGACCTGCTTTTTACAAGCCGCTCGCGCTAGCCGGTGGCGGGGATCGCGAACGGCTTCGTACGCACACGCACCCCTCGTCGCGCTGGCCGGCCACTCGCCGGCTAGCCCGGTGCTTCTCGGCTACTGCGGGCTGCTGCACGTGAGTCGCGGCTGGATGGACGGTGTGGGCGGGCGCCTCTACCCGGGCACAAACCAGGTGGCGCAGGCGTCGCCGGAACGGAAGCAGGGATTGTTCGCGGCCCTTGTGAAGTTCAGTGCCGCGAGCATCCGGTCGCCCCACTCCGCCGCAACGGTCGTCGCGCTTCAAGTCATTCGCTGCAGCCCGCAGCAGCGCGGCGGTCCTCCAGTTGTGGGCAGCATCATCGTCGTCATCGACCATCCCACCTGTGGTGCCCCGCGGTGTATCAGCGCGCACGCTCGAAGAGCAGGAAACGCTCATACACTCCGGTCAGCGCCCGGATGTCGGGATCGCAGATCACCGGCTCATCGACCCGCAACCAGTACCCGAAGCGGGCCAGCAGCGGTGAGCAGTCCCCGCGGACGCCGGGACCCTCAAGGCTCAGCAGGCGGTTGTTCTCATTCGGTACGACCAGTAGTGAGTCAACCTCGTGCTCGGCGAGCCAATGGATCCATGCCTGCACTGCCCGGAAGGGCATCTCCGAGAGGCTGTGTGTGGCGATCGCCAGCTCCGGCGACGTACCGTCCAACGAGCCCAGTTCGTCCAGCGGCACCGAGGCGGCCCGATCGATGCCCCGGAAGCGCAGGTACCAGTCGCATACGAACGTCGACTCGGGCACCGCGTCGAGGCAGTAGTAGCGCTCTAGCCCGGACATGGCCTGCCCCATCCGATGTGCCATCCGGCCGTACCCGGCACCGATGTCCACTACGGAGAAACCGGTGCGGTCCCGCAGCCCCCATTGACGGTCCAGGAACAGCAGCTCGCCCACCGAATCGAGCAGATCCCGGCTGAGTGTCGGCGCCGTCGCATACTGAAAGGCGATGGCGCCGAATGCCCCATCCTCGCCAAGGGTACTCAGCAGTTCGTCGCCGCCGGTCGCAGCCAAGTACCGGGCATAGAGGTAATACTTCAGCCTGGCCGACTCCCCCATGCTGCGCAGCTGCCAGAGGTAGCAGTTGTCCGCGCGGAACCGGTTGGTCCGCAGCTCCGCCTCAACGAACTCCCGCCGCCAGTGCGCGTGCTCCGTCATCGGGCTCTGCATCTGGGCGTACCGCTCGCGGAGCTCCTTCAGACGCGGGTCGCCCGGATCCGGTCCGGGCTGGGCTATCACGGCTGTACGTGGTGGCGGATTGCGTATGTCCCAAGCGGATACCGCAGACTCGGGCATGGTCCTCCTCAACCGGCCTACCGTTCAGCGGGGCCGTGCATCGAAGCGCGGGTTGACATCCGTTGCAAGACCGGTGTGGAACGGCAACCCGCGGCTCCACATTAGACAATTCGGTTGGCGTGCTCGCTAGCCCTCGGACAGTATCGCGCCGGCGCGCCGGCGTCCGCGAACCGGCGCGCCGGACCCGGAGCTACTTCGCGTTGGTAGTTGGCTTCTCTGGCTCCTGGAAGCAGAAGCACTCGCAGCAGCACAGTGCGCAGCCGCCGCAATTGCATGTGCGGGTGCCCTGCCCCGTCTTCCTAAGGTTCAACCCGCTGAATGAGGAGATGTTGTCAAGCTCTACATGATCCTCGACCGACTCCAGGTCGCCGAAGTCCAGATCGGACAGATCAATCGACACGGCATTCCCCTTTCTGGTCCTGTAGGTTTGCGATACTCGCGGCGCCTCTGCCGCGCAACGCTACGGCCGGAGTCAGGCTAAGGCGGCGCCCGCGGACCCTTGCGCCACCAGCCATCCAGCTGCGCGTCCAGACCAGCCTAAGCCGGAGCCTGCACCATGGCACCGCGCAATTTACCTTCCGCTAACGCCGGTTCGGCCCGCGCACACACGCGGATCGTCGCGCACGATGGGTCCATCCACTCCAATACGACGGTGAAACCAGGCCCGCACGCATGGGCCATATACTCCACCTCCTCCTCCGGACACCCGGTGGTTGAGACGAGAAGCACCGTACCGGAGGCACGAATGGCGCCCTTGAGGAACGTACAAAAATCACGCCAGTCCAGATGGCGCCAGAAGTCGACACTCACCACGGCGTCCAGCGTCCCGTCCGCTGCCGGCAGCAGCGTACCCAGCAGGTGGTAGTTGGTCGGCGTCGGCGGCGCGTCGAAGTCGAAGCTGATGCAGTCGGTTCCGGCCACGACCGCGCTGGCGCCGGTGCCGATCAGCAGATACCTGGAGATGCCATCGCCGGCCAGAAGCTCGCGCAGGCGCGGCCAGACCGGTGCGATGCGACCGATGCCACTGCGGCGACAGGCTTCGATGACGGCGCGGTAGTGCGACAGTCTCGTGGCCGTGACGGTCGGCGGCCATGGCCCAGAAAACTCCCAATCGAGATGGGGATGGAGGCGCTTAACTATCGCTTCGTTCGTGACACATTCGCGGAACCACGAGCCGGCGTCGCGATAGCTCGGCAGGTGATAGCACAACGCACGCGGATTCCACACGAAGGCGTCGCTGTCGCGACCTAGCGACAGGTAGACGCGGTAGAACAGCTCAAGATCCTCCCACCCCCACCGGACCCCGAATGTCTCGTCGAAGCCGCCCACGCCGGCGACCAGGTCGTGCGGCACCGAGATGTTGTTGGTATAGGCGAACAACCAGGGTGTGCGCAGGTACTGCTGTATCACCTCGTCGCCAAGTTCGTCGGTGAACCGCAGATCGGCGTGGGCCTCTCCGGCAAGTATCTCGGCCGGCATGGTCTGCTCGCGCAACAGGTACGGCATGTGCTCGAGACCGATCTCATACCGCTTGCCCATCACTATCCGCGGCCTCGCCGAGCGCGTGTGCTCCTCGAGGTGCAGACGCAGCAGCTCAGGCACCGCGAACGAGTCGGCGTCCAGGAACAGTACGAGTGGCGCGACCGCCTCGCGTATGCCAGCGTTGCGTGCTGCCGAGCGACCCAGCCAGGCCGGCAGCCGAACCACCTTCAGGTTAAGCACCTCGTCCCACTGCTCCAGGAAGTCGTATTCTGGGCCACCACCTCCATCGAGCACGGCGACCACCTCGTACCGCTGCGCGGGCAAACTCTGCCGGCTCAACGCGGTCAGAGTCAGCTGGAGGCGGCCGGCGTCCCGGTAGCTCGGTATGACAACGCTGAGCTCGGGTCCGGTATTCATGGTCAATCTCCCATCCGCCTATCCAGCTCGGTCAGGCACTCGTCGAGGACGTCGATGCCGTGCCAGAGGTCGCCCTCGCCGATCGTCAGCGCCGGCGCGAGGGTTACCGTGTTCGGTGCATAGGGAACCAGCAGCACCCCGCGCTCGGCGCACGCCGCCGAGACGTACCGGGACGGATTCATTCTCGGGAGACCATCGGTTGCCGGGCTGTACCGGCGGTCGGCCGGCACCCAGCGCGCCCCCGACCGCGGGTCGCGCACCAGCTCGAGACCCCACAGCAACCCGCGCCCGGTGAAGCCCGACACACAGGCGTGTGCGGCCGCGAGCGCGGCGAGCCGCGCCGATACCGCGTCACCGAGTCGCACGGCCCGCTGCACCAGATCCTCGTCGAGGATCACCTGAAGGGTCGCCACCACTGCCGCGGCTGCCAGCGGGTGCCCCGAGAACGTGCTGCTGTGTGTCCACCAAGAACCGTCTACAAAGGACGCTATGTCAGGACTTACCGCGCAGGCACCGACCGGCACCGCGGCGTTGCTGATGCCCTTGGCCATCGTGACGATGTCCGGCCGCACCCCGTAGTTCTGGAACGCCCACCAGCTGCCGGTACGGGCCGGCCCTCCGATCGCCTCGTCGTCGATCCACAAGACGCCCAGCCGCTGGGTCAGCGCCCGGATCTGCGCCGGGTACTCGTCCGGGACCAGAAACGCACCGGCACCGTGCCACAGTTCAGTGATGAACGCCGCGACCTGCTCTACACCGACCGAGCGCAGCACCGATTCGGTCGCGTTCACACAGGCGAGCGTGCCCTGTGCGTCGCGGCAGGCCGGGTAGGTGCGGCCCAGCGGGCAGGAGGCGCAAAGGGGCGCGGGCGCGGCCGGGTATGGAGTGTGCGGCCCGGGTACCTGGCGTACCTGCGTCTGGCCGGGGGCGATCAGTGCGTTGCGTCGCCAGGCCACACCGGTGGCGGCGGCCGCACCCGCGGTCCAGCCGTGGAAGCCGAGGTCCCGGCTGACCACGACCGGCCGCTGCGTGTAGAGCCGGGCCAGCATCAGCGCCATTTCGGTGGCTTCGGAACCGGAGCACACAAAGCGCACGGCGCCGTAGTGGTCGCGCCCTTCCAGCGTCTGCTCGATCAGCAGCCGTGCCGCCGCACTTCTCGCATCGTGCGTGAGGAAGTCGGCCGCCGCGTAGTGCACGCCGTCGATAGCCTGGTGCAGCGCGGCCACCAGCGCTGGATGCCGGTGCCCGATGGCCAGACACATGTGCTGGCCGTGCAGGTCCAGCAGGCGGCGCCCGTCGGCGAGCGTCAGCCAGGAACCCTCGGCGGCCACCACGACCATCTCGCGCCGGTAGTCTCGTGGCATGCCGCCGACGAGCACGTACCGGTCCCCTGCGGCATGCGTGGCTGTTTGTGTCATCGGTTACCTCGTGGTTCAGGTCACGGGAACGGGTGCGGGTAGGGATTGATCTCCTCGTCGGCCAGCGGCGCGTTCCGGTAGCCGAGCCTGACGGGTACCTCATGCAGCCTGGGCATGCCCTCGGCCCGCCGTCGCGTGTGCCCGAACGTCATCGGCAGCATGCCCGGGATGAGTACCTTTACGCAGGCGAGGCCGGCGGCGCGATGCTCCACTGTGGTCTGGTCGACCGCGATGACGTCCAACCCGGCGGCGAGGTAACGGCGTACCACGTGGTGCAGGTCGTCACTGAGATCGGCCGCGGGCTGGTACCGGGCACCGGCCGGAAACGCCTCGGCCATGCTGACCGTGCCAGAGCGCCGGTACAGGAACTCCAGGCGCGGCCACGACTCCGGCATGGTGTACACCTCAGCGTGGTGGGCCATTTCGGTGACTCGTCGTGAATCGGCCACCATCTCGAGGATGCGGTCCCGGTCCTGGCTGGTCCGGCCGGCCAACTCCACCGCGCAGCTGGCCAACTCGACTAGTGCCGAGCGCATCGCGCGCTCGGGATCCAGGTGCGCGCCAGCGGTGCAGCAGAACTTGGCGTGGTCGGGCCGGTCCTGTTCGTCGACAAGCAGCGGCACGACCACGGGTACGCCCTCCGGCATGGTGGCGTCGAAGAGGTGGACCCGGCTGCCCGTGCTGTGCTCCAAACTGGACAGCAGCGCCAAGTTGCCCGGGTCAGCCGACGTCCACGGATCCACCCGGGGCAGGGGTAGGCGCGCGTACCAGGTCATCAGGAAGCCGTCCCGCTCGGCTACCTCGAAGATGCCGTAGAGAATCGCCTCTTCGAGGCTGCCGCCAAGCGCGCATCCATTCGAGCACTCGTACACGATGTTCGCGGGCAGCCCGTAGTAGGCGATCGTCTCCGGGACAAGCACCGGGCCGCCTCGCCGGAACGAGTATCCGTACACCCAGTCCTGCATCAGATCCGGCCGGTACTCGACGAAGTGATTGCCGTGGCCGTCCGGCAACGCGGGCGAGAGCCCGAGGCTCACCGGATCCACGGCGCGCTCCGGTCCGAATTCGGCAAACGAGCCACGCACCACCGTCTTGCGGCTCCGGGGCAGCACACCGCCCAGGCGCTCCAGCGCCTCGGCTACGGCGACGCATACGCTGGTGCGGTGGTCGCCGGCGCGGCCGTACCCTTCGGTCCGGATGTTCCGCGGCGCCGCCAGCCGCGCCGCGGTCGATACCACCAGGCCATCGCTGGACAGGTTCATGTCGCTGATGACCCCACAACGTTCGTCCACGAAGCGGTCCAGCAGTTCGTCGTGCCGCTGGTTCAACGTACGCAGCCGGTACACTTCCCGGCTTGGCTTGGGTCGGGGTACCAGTGGCAGTTGGCCCGCGCTCGGCGAGTCGTCCGGCAGGCCGCCGCACACGCCACAGTCCGGAACGGGCAGGAAGCGGTGGCGCTTCACCGTCCCCTGTGGACTGACTGTCAGCACCGCATCCCGGCTTCTGGGTTCCCGCCCGGTGCCCAGCGCCAACAGATCATCGGCGACGAGTCCACCGACGATCGCCAGCACGGCCGCCGTGAGTGCCGGCTCGGGCGTGACAGTGCCGTCCGCGATCGCTTCCCACACCTTGGCGGCGCCTCCTGCCACGGCGTTGCGCGCCCATTGCTCGCGGGTGCTGGCGCACAGATAGCATCCCGGGCTGCCGGGCATGCTGAGCGGTCCCACCGCGACTTGGCCCGGTTCGAGGCGAACAGGCATGACCCCACGCCCGGCGGCGTAACGACGATTCACGTCGGCCAGGAGCCCGTCCGCCGGTATCCCGTCGGCGACGGTCACGTCCACCGGCACAACCGCCACGCAAGCGGCGAGGGCTTCGCGGATGGCCGAGGCGAGCGGTCCATCTCCTCGTACATCGCATGTGGTGCTCAGCAGGCTCGTCATGGCCGGCCATCGCCCTCGAGCGTGACGGTCGCCACGAATGGCAACACGTACCCGCTGGCGGCGCATCGCTCGGCTGGCTGCGCGACTATCTGCCAGGTGCGGTCCAGGCTCGCCAGCAGCGCGTCGCACGCTTCCGACCACGGCACCTCGCCGAGGTCCGGCGGGATGTCGAAGCCGGCAACCTGGTGGCCGTACAGCCGTGCAACAGCGGCCTCCACTGCCGTCCGCCTGGCGATGCTGGCGGTCGTGGCCCTCGTCGTCCACAGTGGAGTTTCGCCATCGAACACCACGGCCGTGGCGAAGGCGCCGTCGTGGGTTGCCAGCCTCAGGTCGGCGCCACGCAGCCTCGCGGCATCGGCCAGCATCCGCAGCTGCTGGTCGTCTCCCCCATCGAACGGCATCCGCTGGCCTGGCGGCGGTACGACCGCGGCAGTGGGAAGCGTCTGCGCCATGAGCCGCAACACCGCCCTGCCGACCGCCTCCGGCCAGCTGAGCCCGGCCGCGGTCGCCTGTGGCCCCGTCGTCGCCGGTAGATCGGCGGCCAGCTCGAGGCCAGCCACCACCGCCCGCAGCCGGGCAGCCTGGCGCGTCGCGCCAACCGCGCGTACGGTCTGCGGACCGCTGTGCGTCGCGGCGACGGTCACGTCGACCACACGCTGCGGGTACTGCTCGTGGTCGCCCTCATCGAGCCGGCTGATCAGGCCGACGCACCAGTCAACCGCGACGGCCGCGCGCTTGGCCAACGCGTCCGCGCCGGTGACCGGGGTGTCGGTACCACTGGGAGCGGCCCGCGCCGTGGCCGCGGGGCGGCACGTGGCGCACCGGGGATGCGGGAAGAAGGTGTGGGTTGTGGTGTTCGCGCTGTCCAGATCGATGTGGCTGACGTGGGATTCGCCGGGTGTCGTGACACCACCTACCGATGCCAGGTAGGCCGATCCGAGTACGCCGGCCACCAGACCGGCCATGGGACCGGACAGCGGTGCACTCGGTTTGCCGCCCGGCGCCCGGCTCGCGGCAACCGCGTCGCAATGCCGCAGCCAGACGCACTCCCAACAGCCGTACGGCTGGTCGCCCGTCACCGGCCCGACCAGTACGCCAGCGTCGAGGACCATCGCGTGAAGCGATGACATGCCGGCCTCGCGCGCCGCGCGCGCCAGTTCCACCGCGGTGCCGGCTTGCGCCCGGTCGTCGCAGTGCAGCACGGCGTCGTAGCCGGCAAGCACCGGGCCCAGCTCGCCAACGGACGGCAGACTCGGGACGCCCGGCAGTATCCGCAGGTTGAGCTGGGGGTCAGTGGCTCGGGCCGCGGCCAGGCACTGGTGGAGTGCCCCGGAAAGGCCGGGCTCGGCGTCAACCGGAAGCACGGTGGGACAGCGCAGACCGAGCCGGAGCAGCACCCGGACCAAGGCGGCCAGCGGTGCGCCGCCGCCGATCAGCAGCGGTTGCGACAACCGGAACCGCTCGAACCGGTACTCCGCCGCGCCTCCGGACTGCTCGACGAAGGAGATCTCGGCCGCGTACCGCTGAAGTTCCGCATCGGTCAAGCCGTGTGGTCGATCCCGCTCAACGTCGTGCGCCAGCCCCCGGACAACCAGGGTCTCGATGAGTCGCGCAACCGCGTCCCGGCGCTCGCCGGTCAGCCCGGACAGCAGGTCGTCCAGGCTCCGGCTGCCGTCGAGGTAGGGTGCTATGCGTTCCACCAGGCGGTAGGACGACGCACCGGCAAGCTCGATGCTGCCGAACGCGGTCTGCAGAAACACCCCCTCGTCGCCGACCGGGACGTAGACGCAGTCAGTTCTCAACTTTGGCTTCACCGATCCGCTCCTCCCGTCAAACCGGTGCACTGGTCAGCCAACGCGAGGTCCAGGCTGCCCCGGCCTCGTACGGCCATGCCGATCAGTACCTGTGCCAGTGCGGTGTGGCCGGCGGGAAGCCCGAGCAGGTGGCCCACCGTGTCCACGTCGTACCCGAGCATCGCCCGGGCGCCCAATCCGGCGGCCGCCGCAGCCAGATAGATCCGGTTCACCACCACGCCGGCGAGCGCGTTGAGTACCCGGTACCAGCGGGCCCCGAGTGCGTCCAGCCCGCAGGACTGCGGACCGGTGACGAAGATGCTCTGCGCGCCATACATTGCGGGGATGCCGGGCCCAGCCGCCACCGCGAGCAATTCGGCGGCCGCGTCAGGGGTACCGCAGCGCAGCACCGCATGCTCCGCACGCCGGTACTGGTACGCGCCGGGGGCGAGGCCGGGCAGCTCCGCGCCCACGCAGTACAGCGTGAGCGGGTCGGCCAGCGCGGCCGGCAGGTCGCTGTCCACGCCCAGGGCGGCGCCTGCCTGCGCGAGCACGGTTGCCATCTGGTCCAGCCGCACCGGCCCCGGCCGAAATCCGACCGCGGAACGCCGGCCCGCCTGCTGCGCACGCAGATCCACGGCCCGCGCCGCGGGCAGCGTTACCAGCTCGGTCGTGCCCGCCGGTCCCGTGCCCGCAGAGTTCACGCCTAGGTTCGCGGCGCAACCGGGCGGCGCCGAACTCTCCCCGACGCCTACCGACGCCGGCTCGCCCGGACGCCCCAGGCACATGCTGGCCCGGTGCAGCGCGATGGTGGCCGGGTGCACCGTTTGCACACCGGCCTGGTCCAGCTCGAGCCCGGTCGGTACGGCCGCAACCACCGCGGCCTGGTCGGGAGACTCGGCGGCCGCACCCTCCGCAGGCCCGACCGCCAGTTGCGGGAACAGCCGTTCCGACAGTTCCAGGACGGCGTACGCGCTCTCGATCGCCGGATCCAGCCACAGTGCTTCGGCCACCGCGTGGTCCTCATGGAGGAACCGGACAGCCCGTACGCCTTCGCTGAGCAGCCCGTCCAAAAGGACGCCGGTATCGAGGCTGCTGAGGCGGTAGTAGAAGTCGCCGTACTTCTGCACGTTCTTCCACGGCCGGCAGGCCAGCACCAAAAGGTGGTCGGCGGAGGTACCGGCCGGCAGTGCGATCGCGGCACGCAGGTCGCCGCCACGCACCCGCTCCAGCGCGTGGTGAACTGGGAAGTAGTGGTAGGCGCCGGCGGCCAGGCTCGGCGTGCCGGCCGTGATCAGGTACAGCTCGGCCGGGAAGGACGCGCCCCCCGAGGCCACCTGACGGCAGGTCTGCAGCAGGTAGCGGCGGGAGGCACCGACCGTCTGCGGCATCGGAAAGCCGGTGAGTGTGGCAACCGCCGCCGGCGTGAACAGCGACAGGCGCACTGGTGCGTACGCCATGAACAGTGCACCCAACGCTGCGAGGTCGCCGGCCAGGCTCGCCGGGTAACCCGCCAGCGGCCATGGCAGTGCGATGCGCGGGCTGGTCGGATACCGCTTAGGGACCAACGACGGATACGCGGTCGGCGCGTGGCGGTCGGGCTTTTCCACCTCCCGCCGGTAATTCGCGACCAGGGTGGCGGCGGCGCTCATGACGCGCCCGCCGTGACTGCGACCGACTCCCCGGGCACCAGCCGGTACCCGACACCACGCACTGTCTCCAGCCGGACGACGCCAGCGAGCTTCGACCGCAGCACCGCGATGTGCACATCGAGGGTACGGGAGGAGCCGAGCCATCTGCGCTGCCACACGTCGGCCACCAGGCGGGAACGCGGCACGACCGCGCCGGCCTGGTCCATGAGCACGGCCAACAGCTGAAACTCTTTGAGGGTCAGGCATAGGCGGGCGCCGGCTACGCGTGCCTCGTAGCGCTCGTGGTCCAGCACGAGCGAGCCGACGGTACGAACCCCGGAGGCGTCCTGACGGGTTCTGCGGGACACAGCATCCAGACGCGCCAGGAGCTCAGGAAAGCTGAATGGCTTCACGATGTAGTCGTCAGCGCCGGCACGCAGGCCCGCCACCCGGTCGGCCTCACCGGACCTCGACGTGATCATGATGATTCCGGCGGAAACCTTGCGCGCCGCCAGTTGGCCGCACAGCACCAGTCCATCGCGATCCGGCAGGTTCATCCCCAGCAGAACCATGTCCCAGTGCCGGCCGGAGTCCACGATGTCCGCGGTGCACGAGTGCTCGACATCGTATCCCTGCCGTGTCAAGGCCGCACCGAAGGCAGCGGCAAACCGCTGGTCGGCGTCGAGCAGCAGTAACTTCATCCATCCCCGTCCGTCTATTGTGGATATGCGGCTACGACAGGACCCGCCGCCGCAATCAGCTCGCTGATCAGTGCAGGTGCCGGCGGCGGCCACGGCACTGGTACGGCGTCAGCCGGCCTCGGCTTGGGCGATGGCACGGGAAACCGCTCGGCCGCGGGAAAACGTTGGCGGCGGTACCGCGACCAGCCGGCTCGTCCGGACGCGATCGGGTGGTACTGCTTCGAACCACCGCGGTCGCCACCACGGTTGATCTTCACCTGCTCCTGTCGATTCTGGTGGTGGCAGTGCTTCCCGACGGCTGCCAGCGTTCCGCGACGAGTCCACTGTGGTCGATGTTCGGTAGCCGGCCCACTCAAGCCACCCTCAACTGGCCCTCAATTGGCTGGTGCCGCGCCGGCCGCCCAGGTGTGCCTGGCTTGTGTGCCTGGCTTGGTTCCTGTTGTAACTTTCTGCTCCGCCCGCTCGACGGCATCACCAACGGCGGGCGGGGAGTACCCTGTTGGCAATTTTCAATTGGTCGCGTTGGTCGCCGCCTGATCTTGCTCGCTGCAGAGGTGATGTGAAGGCGGCTCGATGCAGGGGGATAGCTACGGGGGGCGAAAGCCAAGCCCGACCCCACGGGCAGGATGGCCTGGCCAGGCTGCTGCGGGCGTGGCGCGAGCGGGCGTTGTTGACTCAAGAGCAGCTTGCCGACCGGGCCGGCGTGAGTGTCGGCACGGTGCAGGGCGTGGAGTCCGGTCGGATTACACGGCCCCGGAGCGGCTCGTTACGTCTGCTCGCCGACGGTTTAGGGCTCTCGGCGGCCGAGCGAGCGGTGTGGACGGCGATCGCCCACGGCGGGTTGCCCGCCTCCGGGAGTGAGATGAACATGCCGCAGGCTCCGGGCCACTCCACAACCGTCCAGCCGCAGCCGGCCGAGCAGTCCGGCACGGATGCTCGCCCGGAGCAGCAACAGCCGAACCGACAGATGCTGTCGGCCGACCCCTCCCTCACCCGCGGCGCGGCACCGAGCGCACCATCGCGACATGCGCCGCGACAGCTGCCGGCTCCGCCGCAGATGTTCACCGGCCGCGCCATCGAGCTGGCCAACCTCGAAAAGATCCATGATGCATCGACGGTGGTGATCAGCACCATTGATGGCATGGCCGGCGTAGGTAAGACCGCCCTCGCCGTACACGCCGCCCATCAGATGGCCGACCGCTATCCCGATGGACAGTTATTCATCGATCTACACGGCTACACGGACGGCGTAGCACCAACCCCGCCCGGTGAGGCGCTGGACCGGATGCTGCGAACGCTCGGGGTTCCCGGTGAGCGGATCCCGGCCGACCTTGATGAACGTGCCGGGTTGTACCGTAGCCGGCTGGCTGACCAACGCATGCTGATCGTTCTGGACAACGCGGTCTCCGAAACTCAGGTGAAACCGCTGCTACCCGGCGCGCCCGGCTGCGTGCTGCTGGTCACCAGCCGCCGCCGGTTGGCCGGACTCGACCACACCCACACCCTGTCCCTGGACACCCTGCCGGTCACCGACGCCATTACACTCTTCCGGCGCGGCGTCGGCGACAGCCGGCTGGCTGACCAACCACCAGTGGTACTGGTCGAACTGGTCGAGTTGTGCGGTCGGCTACCACTGGCGATCCGCATCGCGGCCGCCCGACTGCGCTCGCACCCCACCTGGGACGTCTCCCACCTCGTCCAGCGACTGCGCGACCAGCAGCACCGGCTGACCGAGTTGGCGGCCGGGCAGCGCAACGTCACGGCCGCCCTCGATTTGTCCTACCAAGACCTGACTGCCGACCTGGGGCGCGCCTACCGGCTGCTTGGCTTACACCCCGGCCCGGACATCGACCTGTACGCCGCAGCCGCGCTGCTCGACACCACGCTGCCGGAGGTGGGCCGGATGCTCGAACAGCTACTCGATTCGCACCTCCTCCAAGAACCAACCCCTGGGCGGTACCGGTTCCACGACCTGACCCGGGCCCACGCCGCTCATACCGCCACTGAGGAAGAAACCGAGCGCGGCCGCCGGATGGCGATTGACCGGCTGCTCGACTACTACCGGCACACCGCCGCAATGGCCACGGACGCCGCCCAACCGTACGAGCATGAACACCGCCCGCAGGTCCCACCCGCGCGCACCCTCAGCCCTGCCCTGTCCGACCCTGCGGCCGCGCTGGACTGGCTGGACAACGAACTACCCAACCTCTTGGCCGCCGCGAGCTACGCCGCCGACCACGGCACGCCGGCACACCTCCTGCACCTGTCCACCATCCTGCACCGCCACCTACGCACCCGCGGCCGCCTCCACGATGCCGTAACCCTCCACGAGCAGGCGTTGGCCGTCGCCCGCGCCACCGGCGACCAGGCAGCCGAACTGGACTCGCTCACCGGCCTCGGTCACATCTACCGGCTACAGGGCCGGTACCAGCGGGCGACCGACCACTACCACCAGGCGCTGCAGCTCAACCGCGACACCGGCAACGATCCCGGAGAGGTGGACGCGTTGACCGGCCTCGGGCATATCCACCGCATGCAGGGCCGCTACGAGCCAGCTGTCCACCACTACCAGCAGGCGCTGCAACTCACCCGCACCACCGGCCACCGGCCTGGCGAGCTGAACGCACTGGTCGGCCTCGGCCACACCCACCGCGCGCAGGGTCGGCATGGACAGGCCGCCGACCACTACCAGCAGGCGCTAGTGCTTGCTCGCGCCACCGGCCATCGTATTGCCGAGCAGGCCGCGCTTGTCGGCCTCGGCGACATCCACCGGCGGCACGGCCGGCACGAGCAGGCCGCCGACCACTATCGACGACTGCTTGACCTCGCTCACGAAAGCGACGACCGCAACTGGCAGTTCGAAGCGCGGCAAGGCCTCGGCCGACTCCAGCACGCCACCGGTCACCCGGTGGCCGCCCTCACCCACCACCAACAGGCGCTCGCGCTCGCCACCGACCTGGGTCACCCCGACGACCAAGCCCGCGCCCACGACGGACTTGCCCACGCCTACCTTGCCCTGCACCAACCCGAGCAGGCCCGTACACACTGGCAACACGCCCTGGACATTCTCATCCGCCTCGGCGTCGACCGCACGGACGACGAGGAAACCACGGTCACGGCCATCCGCGCCCACCTTGTTGACGTAGCCGACCACCGGAAGGCCGCACCGAGCGAATGACGCCAACAGCGTGGCCGTGCGGGCCTGAGTTGGCCCCGGTGTAACAGGGCGGATGGGCCACCCACCGCCGCCTACGCCGCCGGCAATGGGCGCTGCGCGGCATCTCCAAGAGCGCCGCGCTGGGACTCGTCGACTGGGGCATCCGGGTCAACACCATCCACACCGGCCTCATCGACACCCCGTTGATTGCGGGCACGACCGCCTTCGACGCGATCCGGTCCATAACACCGATGAACCCCGATGAACCGCGGTGCCCAACCCGACGAGGTCGCCCAGGTCGCCCTGTTCCTAGCCAGCGACGAATCCGCGCAGACCGTTGCCCGAAGCTCGTCCGGCCGCCGCCGCTGCCGCGCCCGGTGTCCCGTACCGTCGCCTCGGGGTGATTGGCTCCACAGTGGACGGTTACCTCCACTGTGGCCTGCCCACCGGCGTGCTTGAGGGCGTTGGTCAGCGCCTCCTGGACGATCCGGAACGGACACAACCCGACCGAGGCCGAGACTGGTCCAGTCTCGCCGACCACCTGCAGTGAGACCGGCAGGCCGGCAGCGCGCACCCGCTCGACCAGCGCGGGCACGTCGCGCAGTCCGGGCAGTGGCGCCAGCTCCGGCCCGTCCGGCCGGGTCAGCCCGAGCAGCCGGCGCATCTCCGCGAGCGACTCCCGCCCGACGTCCACAATGGAGCTGAGCGCGGCCCGCGCCGTCGCCGGCCGCCTCTCCATCGCTCCGGAGACCGCCTGCGCCTGAATGACCACAATGGAGAGTCCATGCGCGACCGCGTCGTGCACGTCCCAGGCGATCCGGGCACGCTCGGCCGCGGCGCAGCGGCAGTGCCGCCATGCCCACCACCGTGGCCACTCACCACCGGGCCAGCTCCGCATGCCAACCCAGGCGGTCGCTGATGTGACCAGCTTCTGGGTGGCGCTGAACGACACCGCCCAACTCAGGTAGGTCGCCACGCCGAGCGCCGCGAGGATGCCGATGTCCACGGCGAGCTGGCGCAGCTTCATAACCGGAGGGTACGGGCACCGCCCGGCCCGGGCATCTATCCCGCGGGGTACCCACGCCTCTGCCCCGGGACAGAGCCCGAACGCCACTCCCGGCAGACGACAGCACGGCCACCCGGCGGCAACCGTGAGCCGCATGACCAGACCACGCCTGCTCGCCACCGCCGCACTGCTACTGACCGCGGCGGCGCTCACCGTCGCCGGCTGCTCCGCCGGCGCCGGCACCACCAGCACCGCCGGCGCGTCGCAGGCCCCGGCCAGCACCGTGC
>JAFMQQ010000138.1 GCA_017354595.1 Micromonosporaceae bacterium | reverse complement strand
ATGGGCCTGACAAGCACCAGGATGGCCTTGCCCGCCCGCGTCCGACCCCAGATGGTCAGCACCCGCATGCCGCCGGGTGTGATCGCGACGCGTGGCCACCGGCGGCCGTACACGGCTTGGAGAACCTCGCCGGGTTCCAGGCCGTACCGTGCGATCCACTCCAGTGCCCCACTGTCCCACTCGTACCCCACTGCGGCATACTACGACGCTAGTATGCATTGCCGCGGCCCGCTAGGTCCGCTGGACCTTTCGGTCCACGAGTGCTCGCCAGCCGTCCTCGGGTGGGTGGCGGCGCAAGCCCGCGAGTGCGCCGACCGCCCCGTCCACCAGGCCGGCCCAGTCCGGTCGCGCGCCCGGGCGCCCCTTCTGCACCAGGAAGGCCAGTCCGGCCGAGTTGCTCCGGGCCCAACCCGGCAACGCCGCGACCCGGTGCGCCGCGTCGCCGCCAAAGCCGGTGACAAGGTTGACGTGGAACGGGTACCGGACCTCGCCACCCGCCTTCGTGACGCCGATCCGGGCCTGCTCCCGCGGGTTGGTGTCCAACGGCTTGCCGTCTAACAGGCCGGAGATCAGGCCGCGCTGCGGCGCCTCGATGACCACCTCGACACCCTCGCCGTGCTCACCCGGGTCGGCCGACTCCGCGACCCGCCGGACCATCTCGACCACCGCGGTCGGGTCGGTGCGGCAGAACTCCACCCAGTCTGGCACCGGCTCATCGTGCCACCGGTACGCACGCCCGCAGTATGGCCCGTTAGCCTTTTCCGGTGCGCTGGCTGACCTTCGGGACCTACAACGTGCACAGCCACCCGCGGGTCGGCGTGCTGATCGAGGGGCTGCGCGCAAGCGGCGACGAGGTGGTAGAGGTGAACGAGCCGCTGCGCTTGTCCACCGCGGGCCGGGTCGCCATGCTGCGCCAGCCGTGGCGGCTGCCGGTACTGGTCGGCAAACTGCTGCGCTGCTGGGCGCTGCTGGTGCTGCGGGCCCGACGGGCGCGGCGCTCCGGCCCGAGCGACGCGGTGCTCGTCGGGTACCTGGGCCATTTCGACGTACGGCTGGCCAGGCTGCTGTTCCGGCGTACCCCCATCGTGCTGGACCACCTCGTCTCGGCTGCGGGTACCGCCCGGGACCGGGGACTGGCCGGCTCGTCCGGGCTGAAGGCCCGGCTGATGCGCTGGATCGACGACGGCGCGCTGCGCCGGGCGGACCTGGTCGTGGTGGACACGCAGGAGCACCTCGCCGAGTTGCCCGGGTACGCGGCGGGCAAGGCGGTGGTGGCACCGGTCGGCGCGACGCAGGAGTGGTTCGCGCTGGGATCCCAGCCCCGTCCGGCCGGCCAGGGCGAACCGCTGCGGGTGATCTTCGTCGGGCTGTACACGCCGCTGCACGGCACCCGTACCATCGGCGCGGCGCTGGCCGCGCTCGCCGGCGACCAGCAGATCGCCGTCACCATGGTCGGCACCGGGCAGGAGTACGCCGCCTGCCGCGCCGCGGCCGCCGGCAACACCACGATCCAGTGGCTGGACTGGGTGCCGGCCGGGGAACTGCCGGCCCTGGTCGCGGCGCACGACGTGAGCCTGGGCATCTTCGGTACCACGGCGAAGGCGCGCAACGTGGTGCCGACCAAGGTGTACCAGGGCGCGGCGGCCGGGCTGGCCGTGGTCACCTCGGACACCGCGCCGCAGCGGGCGGCGCTGGGGGACGCGGCGGTGCTGGTACCGCCGGGGGATCCGGAGGCGCTGGCGGCGGCACTGCACCGGCTGGCCAAGGATCGCGAGGAACTGCGCCGGTACCAGCGGGCGGCGCACGACCGCGCGGTCCAGTCGTACCGGCCGGCGTCGGTGGTTGCCGGCATCCGGGCCCGCGTACAGACCGGCTAGGCTGTTGGCTCGCCGACCCCCGCCGACCCGAGGACGACCGACGATGACCGAGGTTGCCGCTCCGCCGCTCGCGCCCCGTGCCGCTCTTCGTTGGGCTCTGGTTCGCCGCATCGTGGCGGGCCTTCGGCCGGGCAGTGTCCTGGAACTCGGCTGCGGGCTGGGCAGTGTCGGGGTCCGGCTGGCTCAGATGGCGGGGTCATATACCGCGGTCGAGCCGGACGAGAAATCGTGGTCGGTCGCGCATGAACGGATCAGCCCGCTCGGTGGCACGGTGATTCACGGCGACCACAGCGCGGCGCCGCAGGGCAGCGGGTACGACCTGGTCTGCGCGTTCGAGGTGCTGGAGCACATCGAGGACGACAAGGCGGCGCTGGCCCAGTGGCTGCCGCTGGTCCGCCCCGGTGGGCACCTCCTGCTCTCGGTGCCAGGCGACCCGGCTCGCTTCGGCCCGTACGACACCCTGGTCGGGCACTTCCGGCGGTACACGCCGGCCGGGCTGGAGCAGCGGCTGGCCGAGGCGGGGGCGGTGGATATCGACGTGCGGCACTACGGCTGGCCGCTGACGTACGCGACCGAGGCGGTACGCAACCGGCTGGCGAAGCCGAAGCTGGACCGGGCGGTGTGGGAGACTGCCGAGGAGCGTACCTCTGGTTCTGGGCGCCAGCTCCAGCCGAGCACCCGGCTGCTGGGTACGGCGATCCGGGTGGGTATCGCGCCGTTCATCGGTCTGCAGTCGCTGCGCCCCATGGCCGGCCCGGACCTCGTCGTACTGGGCCGCCGGCCAGCCTGATCCGGGCACGGCGCGGTGCGCTTGAGCCGATTGATTGATTGACACCTATCGCAACGCCGTCTAGTGTTGACGCAACCCTCGCAGGAGGTCCCCATGTTATCTACCGCCTTCGGTCGCCGTGGTGCGTCTTTCGGGATCGTGGCTCTCGCATCTATCGCTGCAGTTGCAATATGGCCGTCTCGTGCTACTGCAGACCCGGCAGGTGAGGAAATCGACTGCAAGCCAGCCACGGTGATTTCTGACCGCCCTGTCGCGGTTCCTGAGGCGCCGAGCGTGAAGTCACCCGGTCCTCATGTGATCGCTCGAGTGGTTACGTACGACAATGCAGGCACGAGGATCACGGAGTCGATACCGCCCGACGACTGGCGGCCGACGACCGCGTCCACCGCCGAGTTGGAGTTCTTCGGCATTCCAGGTCGTCCGTCAACTAGTACGGCGCTCAGCTCTTGGCTCGACGAATGGGGCAATCATTACTCGGGAGTTAGCCTCGGAGTGCCCTGTGCTCCGACGGTCTCGGTTTCGGCCGCCACGAACAGCCATTGGGCTGGTCAGGTCGCAACTGCTGGTGGTTACACTGAGGCGTACGGCACGACGGAGTACAACCCAGGAGATACATGCGGGGTTTCTCCGGACGGATACACCAACTGGGTCGGCCTCGGCGGATGGCTGTCGGGCAGGCTCTTGCAGAACGGATTCATCTACGGTCATACATTCGGGAGCCATCCATTCTTCGAGGCGATCAACGGAGGCCAAGATACTGGCGCTGATTTCATCACGTTTTCATTTCCATATGGGACTGGCGACCATTTCAATATTGCAACTTCATATGACCCAGTAACGGGCGTGGCACACTTCGGGTGGCATGACATAGAAGCTGGCCGTGGTGGCTCCGTCGGCATGGACGTCAGTGTCTTCGCCACCAGTGGTGGTATCTTTCCGGCATCTAACTTCTACGATTCAAGCACCGGCGAAGCTATCGATGAGCGACCCGAAGTTATCAGCGCACTTGGCAGCCCCGAGTTTACTACCCTCCGGCCTTTTGGTCATGATACATGGACAAACGCCACGGTTTCCAGAAACGGTGGCCCGCGCACTGCCATCCGGAGTGAGCCACACACGG
Organism: Micromonosporaceae bacterium; assembly: GCA_017354595.1. Lineage (GTDB taxonomy): Bacteria > Actinomycetota > Actinomycetes > Mycobacteriales > Micromonosporaceae > DATEJJ01. The sequence continues at coordinate 3,759 of JAFMQQ010000138.1, read as the reverse complement.
GTGTTGAGATGTATGACGGACTGGGACGCAAGCTTGTCGAGGAGTCTGGTTCATCCAGCGATCTTAGTTTGTTTCAAGCGACCTGGCTGAATTGCGGTGAGTTGGACCCCGCGTGATAGTCGAAAGACCTGACGAGAAATCGTGAGTTCGCGGGCAACGATCGTCTGCACATTGAGCCCGGTTAGCGGCCCCCAGCCGTCATCTCTGCATGTCGTAGCCTCCCCGGTGCAGATCTATTGTTGCCCTGTCAACCGTCAGTGCGACGGAGTACATCGATCGCTAAGCCGCATCGGCGTCCGTTGCCCAACGGGCGCGGACGCCGATGACGTACTGAAGGCCGGCCATTGACAGGTCGACCACGGTGAGTGTGCCGCGGGCCAGCAGCGCCACCGTGAGCGCCTCGGCTGGGGAGACCACTGTGGAGAGTGCTGCCGTGAGAGCGGCCTCCCGTACCCCGGCCCCGGCCGGCAACCCGATCGCCAGCTGACCCAGCCCGTACGCCAGGGCGTACCCGCCGATCGCGACCGCGAGCGACCGGCCAGCCGGTACCCCGAGCCCGAGCAGCAGCACCCAGACCTGCAGCCCCAGCATCGACCAGACGACCAGTTGCAGGCCTGCCACCCGGCTGAGCCCGGGCCAGCTGGGGGTGCGGGGTAGCGGTTCGCGGCGGATCAGGCGCAGCCCGAAGTTGAGCGCCGGTCCCAGGATCCGCGGGTGCAGGATGCCCAGGAAGACCGGGATGATCAGCATGATCCACCAATATCGATGGATGGTCTCGGCGCCCGCGAAGGGCAGCAGCAGCGCGCCAAGGGACAGCCCCGTGGTGATGGAGACCGCGATCGCCAGCGCGCCGACGGTGACGTTGGTGCGCTTCGGGATCTGGTGATCCCGGCTCAGCTCGATCTGGGTGAGGATCGACCAGAGCGAGCCGGGCACGTACTTGCCGAGTTGGCTGATGAAGAAGATCCGGGCGGCGGCCGGCACGGGCAGCCGGAAGCCGAGATCCGACATGAGTTCGCGCCACACGAACAGGCTGACCACCATGGCGCCGACCGCCGGTACGAAGGTCACGCCCAGCGCCCAGGGCTGCATCTGGCGTACCGCCTCGGCCAGGCCGTGCCGGTTGCTGACGATCGCCCACACTGCGAAGCCGAGCAGGACGACGATCATGCACCGGCGCAGCCAGACCCGCCAGCCGCGTCGGGGCGCGGGACCGACCGGGCCTGGGTCAGTCACCCCGGGACCGGACGATGAGGTCGGCCAGCAACGCCACCGAGGCGATGATCAGCCCGGAGACGACCAGCAGCACCGCGTTGGTGGTCACGTGGAACCAGGCGTGCACCACGATGGCGTACCGGATGACATCGAAGATGGCCTTGGCCGTGCCGATCGCCAGCAGTGTCAGCGCCACCGGCATCAGAACCTTGATCGGGTTGAAGTACATCACCATCCGCAGCACCTGCAGGATGTACCGGTACGCGTCCCGGACGAAGTGGAACTTCGAGGTGCCGGCCCGCTTGGCGTAGTCGATCGGCAGGTAGTCCACGGTGTGCTGGTTGGACAGGAACGACATGGTGATCGTGGTGACGCAGCTGAACCCGGGCGGCAGCAGCCGCAGGTAGGGCAAGGCGACCTCGCGGCGGAACGCGCGCAGGCCGGAGTTGAGGTCCGGGATGCGGGTACCGGCCAGCTGTTCGGCTATCTTGCGGATCGTCCACTTCGCCGGTACCCGGAGGAACTTGTACGTGCCCTGCTCGCGGGTACGGGCGCCGACCACCTGGTCGGTGTCGGGGTTGTCCAGCAGGTACTGGACGAACTCGGGGATCCGCTCGTTGGGGTAGGTCATGTCGGCGTCGGTCCAGACCACGATGCCGCCGCGCGCCTCGGCGGTACCGATCCGGCGGGCGGTACCGGAGCCGCCGTTGCGCTGGAAGGCGACCAGTCGCATGTGCGGGAACCGGGGCTGCGCCTCGCGCAGTACGGCGAGCGTACCGTCGGTGGACTTGTCGTCGATCACCATCAGCTCGTAGCTGAACGGGCTGTTCTCCATCGCCTTGCTGATCCGCTCCAGCTCGAGCAGCACGTGATCCTGCTCGTTGTAGCAGGGCAGCACGATCGTCACGTCCAGCGGTCCGGCCTGCTCACCGTGGCGCGCCGTGGCGCCGGCCCGCGCGCCCTCGATCAAGTCCGTCATCCCGTCTCCACCCGCCGACGCCAGCTTGTGGCGCCGGCCGCCGCGACCAGCAATACGATCGCGACCACAGTAATCCATGTGCCGGAGTTGCCGTACGGGGCGGCGTAGTGCAGCGTGACGGTGTGCCGGCCGGCGGGGACCGGTACCGCCACCACGCCCTGGTCGGCGTGGACCAGGCTGGTGCCCCGACCGTCCACGGTCGCCGCCCAGCCGACCTGGTCGGCGTCGGCGACCACGAGATATCCGGAGCCCTGCGCGTCCACCGTCGTGCTGATCCGGTCGGTACCGTCGTCGGTCGTCTGTACCGACGCCGGCCGGCCGTCGGCGGCCGGGCCGGGCGCGTCCAGCACCACCTGGTCGGCGGGGACTCCACCGGCGAGCAGTCCGATCCGGGCCTGCTGGTCGGGCTCGACGATCGCCCGGGAGGCCCACCGGATCCGGGGCTGTGCGGTGAGCCGGTCCCAGATCACCGAGGAGCCGGCGTGCGCGAGGGAGAGCCCGTCGTCGCCGCCGGAGACGGTATCGACGGCGAGGGCCGTCGGCGCGGTGGCTGCCGGGCCGGCCGCGGTGGCGACGGTGAGCGGGGCGGCGGTGTGCAGGGTGAATTCGGCGGTCAGCCGGGTACCGGCGGCGACCCGGTCGGCGGCGACCGGTACCAGGAACGGTTGCCCGGCCGCGATGCCCAGGGTGAGCCGCTGCGCGCTGGCGACCGTCGCGCCGCTGGCATCCCTGATGGTGACCGCGACCCAGTCCCGCGCCTGTGCCGGCCCGGCCGGCGGGGTGTACGCCGCCGCCGGGGTGAAGCCGACCGCGCGCAGCGGACCCGCCTCGGGTACCGGTACCGTCACCGTCGCACCGGGCCGCAGTTGCTGGCTGCCGCCATCGCTGGTCGCGTTATGCGGAGTGCCGAAGACCGGATCGCGGGGCGAGGTGACCAGATACCTTACGCCGAGCGTGTCCAGCACCGGGCTGTGCGCCACCTCCGGCCGGGCGGTCAGGTTGAGGTAGGTCGGGTAGTTGATCGGGTTGTCCGGGATGGCGCGGACCAGCGCGGCGAAGTCCTCGTTGATGAAGCCGTGCCCGGTCAGGGCGCGCAGCCGGCGCGGCGACTCGCTGCCCATGAACATCGCGGTCCAGGTGCCGGCGAAGCGCTGCTGCCCGAGGTTGGCGGCGAGGAAGGTCTGTACGTCGGTCGCCGGGTAGAAGGTGTCCCGGCCGGTACGCGGATAGAAGGGTACGGCCAGCGTCAGCGCCTGGGTCGCCACGAGTACCGGCAGCAGCCCGGCCGCCCCGAAGCGCGCCAGCGACCAGCGGCGGGCACCGGGCGCCGTGGGATCCGCACCGGAGCCGGGCGCCCAGTAGAGGAGGGCGGCGGCGGCCAGCGCCAGCGCGATGAAGACCAGGCCGAGCAGCAACTGCCCGGTCGCGTAGTCGACCTGGAAGCCGGTGCTCTGCCCGGGGATCGACTGGGCGGTGGCGGCGGCGTGCCGGGCCCGGTACCAGACGACGGCGAGTACGGCAGCGGCGCCCAGCCAGACCGCGGCCGGCCACGCCAGCCGCCTGAT
>JAFMQQ010000643.1 GCA_017354595.1 Micromonosporaceae bacterium | reverse complement strand
GCCGCCGTGACGGTCGGGTCGGGCAGGGCCGCCGGGCCGGGCAGGGCCGCCGGGAACGGAGCACTGCGATGATCGCCAGCGTGCGGGGCCGGGTGGCATCGATCGCGCCGGACGGCGCGGTGATCGAGATCGGCGGGATCGGCATCGCGGTGCAGTGCACCCCGGGTACGCTCGCCGGGCTGCGTACCGGCGCCGACGCCCAGCTCTCCACCAGCCTGGTCGTGCGCGAGGACTCGCTGACGCTGTACGGCTTCGCCGACCAGGACGAGAAGCACCTGTTCGAGCTGCTGCAGAGCGCCAGCGGGGTGGGGCCCCGGCTGGCCCAGGCGGTGCTCGCGGTACACCCGCCCGACGTGGTACGCAAAGCGATCGCGAACGCGGACACCACCGCGCTGACCCGGGTACCGGGGATCGGCAAGAAGAGCGCCGAGCGGTTGATCCTGGAACTGCGCGACCGGATCGGCCCGGTGGCGCTCTCCGGTGGCGACGCGGTCGAGCTGGCCGACATCGGCTCCCGCGGCTGGCCCGAGCAGGTACGGGAGGCGCTGGTCGGGCTGGGCTGGACGGCCAGCGCCGCCGAGCAGGCGGTGGCCATTGTCGCCGAGACCGTGCCGGAGCCTGCCCCGCCGACACCCGTACTGCTGAAGCAGGCGATCCAGCTGCTCGGCCGGGCCCGGTAGGCACCGGCGGTGAACGAACTGGTCTCTGCATACGCCGACCCGCAGGAGCAGGACGTGGAGGCGAGCGTCCGGCCCCGACGGCTGGCCGAGTTCATCGCCCAGCACCGGGTACGCGAGCAGCTCGACCTGCTGCTGCGCGGCGCGCTGCGCCGGGGCGGTCCACCCGACCACATCCTGCTCTGCGGACCGCCCGGCCTCGGCAAGACCACCCTCGCCATGATCGTCGCGGCGGAGCTGGGCGCCGGGCTGCGGGTCACCAGCGGACCGGCGATCGAGCGCTCCGGCGATCTGGCCGCGGTGCTGACCAGCCTGGCCCGCGGCGACGTACTTTTCATCGACGAGATTCACCGCATCGCCCGGCCGGCCGAGGAGCTGCTGTACAGCGCCATGGAGGACTTCCGGGTGGACGTGGTGGTCGGCAAGGGCCCCGGCGCCACCGCGATCCCATTGGACATCGAGCCGTTCACCCTGGTCGGCGCGACCACCAGGTCCGGCCTGCTGACCGGGCCGATGCGGGACCGGTTCGGCTTCGTCGCCCACCTCGATTTCTACCAGCCGGCCGACCTGGAGGAGTTGGTCGTCCGATCGGCTCGGATCATGGGCGTACCGGTCGCCGCGGACGGCCCGGCGGAGATCGCGGGCCGGTCCCGGGGTACCCCCCGGATCGCCAACCGGCTGCTGCGCCGGGTGCGCGACTACGCCGAGGTGCGCGGCGACGGGGTGGTGAGCCGGGACGCGGCGCGCGCGGCACTACTCGTGTACGACGTCGACGACCTGGGCCTGGACCGGCTGGACCGGGCGGTACTGCGGGCCTTGGTGGAAAGCTTCGGCGGCGGGCCGGTGGGGCTGACCACTCTGGCCGTGGCCGTCGGCGAGGAGCCGGACACGGTCGAGGAGGTGTGCGAGCCGTACCTGGTCCGGGCCGGGCTGCTCGCCCGTACCCCGCGCGGCCGGGTGGCCACCCCGGCCGCCTGGCGGCACCTCGGGCTGACCCAGCCGACGGGCCTGACAGCGCCGACGGCTGGTACCTTTGGCCGCGTCGGACCGGACCGGCCCGGGCAGCCCGATCTGTTCAGCGAGCACGGTGGCGAGCAGGGCTAGGAATGCCCGGCAGGGACACGCCCGGCCGGCTCTGGTGCGGTTCGCGAGTTTCCAGCTTGACCGACTAGACTCGCCCGGTCCGAACAGGACGTCCATGAACCTGCCCGGTGCGCCTGGCGCGCCGGCGGGAGCTCAATCCGGAAGGTCACGACGGTGCCGATAGCAGCATCCAGCACTGGCAGCAGCGCGCTGCCTCTGCTGTTCATCATTCTCATCTTCGCCGCGATGTACTTTCTGATGATCCGGCCGCAGCAGCGCCGCAACCGCGAGGTCCAGCGTATGCAGTCCACCCTCGGCCCCGGCGACGAGGTGATGACCAGCAGCGGGATCTACGGCGAGGTACTGGACATCGACGAGACGGAGGGCACCGTCACGCTCGAGATCGCGCCGGAGGTCTCCATCAAGATCGCCCGTGGCGCCGTCGCCAAGGTGGTCACGTCCGCCGCCCAGGAGGCCGGCGAGACGGGAGCCGCCGCCGAGGCGGAGACTTCGGTGGACGACCTGACCGACGCCACCCCCGAGGCGAACCGCGTGATCGAGCGGCGCAAGGACTGACACACCCCAGCCAACTCATAGACAGACGGGACGACCGTGGCCACACCCTCCGCACAGATAAAGGTGTCGCGATACCTGCTGGTGCTCGTGATCATCCTCATCGGTCTGTACGCGCTGGTGTTCCTGACCGGTAACAAGAGCGCCAGCCCGAAGCTCGGGCTGGATCTGCGTGGTGGCACCAGCATGACGCTGTCGGCGGTGAACCAGGCCGGCGGCCAGGCACCGACCGCGGAGCGGCTGAACACCGCGCGGTCGATCATCGCCAACCGCGTGGATGCCAGCGGCGTCTCCGAGGCCGAGGTCGTGATCTCGGGCAACAAGAACATCGTCGTCAACGTCGCGAAGGGCATGAACGAGGACGAGCTGCGAAGGCTCGTGCAGCCCGC
>JAFMQQ010000137.1 GCA_017354595.1 Micromonosporaceae bacterium | reverse complement strand
CCAGGTCCGGGTGGGTGGCGTCGATACCGGTGTCCAGTACCGCCACCGTCACACCGGCACCGGTGATACCCGCCGCCCATGCCGCGGGCGCACCGATCTGCGGCACGCTCTGGTCCAGCGCCACCCTCCGCCGGCCATCCAGCCACAGATGCCCGACGCTGCCCGGCAGCGTCGACCACACCCTGGTCGCCTGGCTCTTGCTCGCCGACAGCGCCGCGCCGCGTACCGCCGGCAGGTCCCGGGTCACCCGGACACCACCGAGTGCAGCCGCGTTGGGCCGGGCCAGACCGGGCTTGTACTGCACGATCAGCGGCAGGGTGCCGCTGCTGCGGTCATCCAGCTTGTCGCGTACCAGCGCGCTGACATCGAAGAGCCGGCGGTCGACCAGGCCGGTCGCAATGGACCGCGCCGCGTCCGCCGGGATGACATACAGGTCGTGTCCATAGTGGAACGTCTGGAACGCGACGTGCTCCCGGCCCTTCGCCCGCTGTACCACGCCGGATGTGGCATCCGCCGAGGCGACCGTCACCCGGTCACCGGTCAGCAGAGTCACCGTGTAACTGGTACCGCCGCGGTGCACCGCGGCGGCCTTCGCGGATGTGCCGCTCGGTCTCGCGGCCGCGCCGGACGGGGCCGCGAGGCCCACCTGGCCGGAACCGAGCACCAGCCCGACCCCGAGAATCGCGGCGAACAATCTTCTTCGCTGTTGCAACGCGCACCTCCCGTTGTGGCGTCTTAGGTGTAGGACGACCACTGCGCTTGCCCGCAGACATCGACGAGCAGCATCCCACAAAGCGCACCACTCCACTGCCCCTGTGAGCCGGAAAGCCGCAACTTCATTGAAGTTGTGCCCTCGCAAGCCGCCAGAGGGCACAACTTCAATGAGGTTGCGCCCACTCGGGTGCGGGGCAGCGGCCGCGACGGCCGCGGCACGAGGTGTAGGTCAGCGGCCGCGACGGCCGCGGCGGGCGCGAAGGTAGTCGGCGACCACGTACCGGCCGAGGTCGTCGGCGTCCGGGGTGAAGACCCGGCCGCCGTTGCGCCGCGCCACCGCGTCCACGAACCGGCGCAGCCCGCCGTCCTCGCCGAGCATGAAGACGTTCAGCGTGGCGCCGTACCGGGTCAGGTTGTCCACCTCGGCTATCGTCGCGCGGATCGTCGCCCGGGTCGGCGGCCAGCGGAAGTACGGCTCGCCATCCTCATCCAGGTGTGCGGTCGGCTCGCCGTCGGTCACCACCATCACCACCGGCTCCGCCTCCGGATGCCGGCGTACGTGCCGGCCGGCGAGCTTGAGCGCGTGGTGCAGGTTGGTGCCCTGTACCAGATCCGGCTCGACCGCCGCCAGTTCCTGCTGGGACAGCCGCATCGCGTACCGGCCGAAGCCGATGATCTGCAGCGCGTCCTGCGGGTACGCCGTGGCGACCAGGTGGGACAGGGCGAGCGCGGTCTGCTTCATCGGACCCCAGCGGCCCTCCGAGACCATCGAGAAGGAGAGGTCGACGCAGAGCGCCACCGCAGCGCTGACCCGCCGTTCGGTCTCGGCGACCTCGAAGTCCTCCACCGCCAGCGCGACCGGTGTGTGCGGCACCGCGCCCGAACCAGCCGCCCGGCGCATGCCACCGTGTGATGCGGCTACCCGCCGCAGGGCGTTGCCGACCGTACGCACCACGTCGATCGGCTGCTCGTCGCCGTACTCCCAGCGCCGGGAGGCTCCGGTCAACTCGCCCGCGGCACCCGCGTCGCGCAGGTCGTGCTGGCCGCGCCGGCCGGCGTCCAGGTGCGCGAAGACCCGGCGCAGCGCGGTACCGCCGAGCCGGCGCAGCGCCTTGGGGGACAGCGTCAGCCCGTCGTCGCCCCGGGTCAGCCAGCCCTGCCGGCGCAGCTCCCGCTCCAGTTCCTGCAGCCGCCGTACGTCGTCGGCCGCCTGCCGCCCCAGCTGGCGCTGTACCGCCTCCACGTCGATGTCATCCAGGGTCGCGCCCGGGTGCTCCTGGCCCAGCTGGTCCAGCAGGTCGTCCAGGTCCGCGATCTCCTCCAGCGCGCCGGCCGCCTCGCCGTACCCGAGTTCGCCCTCGCCGCGTACCCGCTGGCCCCGGCTCCAGTTCAGGTCCGGCCGCAGGGTGCGCAGGTTGCCGGTCAGCGCGGCCATCTCCGAGGCCAGGCCGGCATCGCCGAGGGCGCGCTCCATCAGCTGGTACAGCTGTTCGCGCTGTTGTGGCGAGAGCGAGCGCAGCAGCCGCTCGCCGGCGGCCGCCCGCCGGGCCAGCGCGTCCACCAGTTCGTCCACTGTGGACGGTTCCTCCGGGAAGAAGTCGCCGTGCTTGTTCATGAAGTTGGCGAAGGCGTCCGCGGTGTCCTCGCCGCGGGCATGCCGGGAGAGCAGATCGTTCAGGTCGTGCAGCATCTCCTTGAGCCGCGCGTTGGCCTGCGGGTCGCGGCCGGGATCCGCGCCGGCCAGCGCATCGCGCAGTCCGCTGAAGCGCTGCTCCAGGACGTCGCGGCGCAGCCCCTCCAGGATCTGCTCGTACAGCTGCCGCGCCTGCTGGCTCGCCCACTGGTACCCAGCGAGCTCGTCGACCGCCCGGGCGGTGGAGTGCGGCAGGTTGTCCAGGGTCGCCTCGGCGAACCTCGCCTCGTCGGTATCCCGCCGGGACAGCTCCTCGCTTTCGGCGGCGAGCGCCTGGTCCAGCAGCGCCTGTGCCCGGGTCACCGCACCGTCGAGGCTGCCCCGGCGCAGCGCCTCCCGGCGCATCCGGCGCGCCCGGGCCGCCAGCTCGTCCAGTCCCCGCCGCCCGTCCGGGCCGTGGCGCAGCAGGTCGCGCAGCGCGTCCCGCAGGCTGCCACCGGCGAGTACCTCGGCACCGACCTGGTCCACCGCGGCGCGTACGTCATAGGGCGGGGCGAGCGGGTCGGGCCCGCCCTTCCACGCCCCGTACCGGTACCGGTTGCCGCCCATCAGATCGCCTCGCCCCCACCGCGCAACTTCATTGAAGTTGGGCTTATCGGCGGAGCCATAAGCCCAACTTCAATGAAGTTGTGCCCTCGAAGGGCGGCGTCCACCAGCTGGTTGGCGGGCATCAGTTGCTGCCGTAGATCGTGCGCCCGTCGTCGGTGACGTCCTTCGACAGGCGCCGGGTCAGGTACAGCCCCTCCAGTGCGAACTCCACGCCGGCGGCCGCCTCGCCCCGGGTCGGCGCGTCGCCCAGGCCCAACCGTTCCAGTACCTTCGCCAGCCCGGGTACCGTCCCCACCTGGCGCAGCAGTTCGTCCGCGCCGACCAGTTCGCCGGTCTCGATGATCTCGCCCTGGGCGGCCAGCTCGGTAAAGCCGGAGAGGTCCAGCCCGGCCAGCCGGGAACGGAAGGTGTCCGCGGTCGCGCTGCGCAACAGGTGGGCGAGGACCTCGGTCTCCCGGCCCTCCTCGCCGCTCTCGAACTCCACCTTGCCGCGCAGCGTACTGGTGACCGAGGCGGTGTCCCCGATCCGGGCCACCGGGTCCCGCTCGCCGAGCAGGCCACCCCGGCGCAGCGCAGCGGCGGCGACCGTCTCCGCGGCGGCGATGGCGAACCGGGCCGAGACCCCGGATCGGGAGTCCACGGCCGGGGACTCGCGTACCGCCCGGGTGAACCGGGCCAGCGCCTCGAGCACATGCACCGGTACCGTCGCGACCAGATCCGCCTCCTGCAGGATGAGGTTGAGCTCCAGCTCCAGATCGATCGGGTAGTGGGTGCGGATCTCGGCGCCGAACCGGTCCTTCAGCGGGGTGATGATGCGACCCCGGTTGGTGTAGTCCTCCGGGTTGGCGCTGGCCACCAGCAGCACGTCCAGCGGCAGCCGGAGCAGGTAGCCGCGGACCTGGATATCGCGCTCCTCCAGCACGTTCAGCAGCGACACCTGGATCCGCTCGGCGAGGTCGGGGAGTTCGTTGATGGCGAAGATACCCCGGTTGGTCCGGGGTACCAGTCCAAAGTGGATGGTCTCCGGATCGCCGAGAGTGCGCCCCTGCGCGACCCGGATCGGGTCGACGTCGCCGATCAGGTCGCCCACGCTGGTATCCGGGGTGGCCAGCTTCTCGCCGTACCGCATCGACCGGTGCAGCCAACTGACCGGCAGCTGGTCGCCATGCTGCGCAGCCAGGCGCCGGGCGGCCGGGGAGATCGGGTGGTACGGGTGCTCGTTCAGCTCGGAGCCGGTGATCACCGGGGTCCACTCGTCCAGCAGCCAGATCAGCGAGCGCATCACCCGGGTCTTGCCCTGCCCGCGCTCGCCGAGCAGCACCATGTCGTGTCCGGCCAGGATCGCCCGCTCCACCTCGGGTAGCACGGTGTCCTGGTAACCCACGACGCCCTGGAACCGGGGCACCTCGGAGCGCATCGCGGCGAGCAGGTTCTCCCGCAGTTCCTGCTTGACGCCGCGGTACTGATGCCCGGAGGCGCGCAACTCGCCGAGCGTGCGGGGCAGGTCCGCCGGTGGGTCTGGGTGGTAGGTCTCTGGTGCCTGGGTCACCCGTCGAAGCTAGCTCGCGGATGTTTCGAGCACACTCTTATTGGTCCACGTCGAGCGCATCGGCGAACTCGTGGTAGGTCGGGGCGAGCCGGCGCAACGCCTCCGCGGCACGGGCGGTGGCTGCGTTCAGGATGTCGTACTGGAGGCCACCGACCAGCCGGGCCTGGCGGGTGGCGACCCCGGCCGCCCGGCCCCGGCCGATACCGGCCAGCGCGGTGGCCGCGTCGGTCAGCCGCCGGGCACCGACCCGGATCGCGAACTGGGCCAGGTGAGCCCGGGTACCGGCATCCAGGCCGCCGCTGACCATGCTCGCCAGCCGATCCGCCGCCCCGGCGCCGGCGACGGTACCCGGCCAGGTCGTCACGTCGCCGCGGCCGCGCAGCCAGGCGATGGCACCGGGCAGGGCGGCCCGCAACGCCTCGTCCTGGCCTACCTCACGGATCCGGCGGAAGTCGCTACGCATCGTGTAGGAGGTGGTCCGGTAGGTGATCGTCTCGGCGCGCCAGGCGGCGAGGAACTCCTTGATCGGCAGGGTGGTGTACGGGTGCCCGTTCGGATCATGGAACCGGACGAGCGTGGCGTCGACTTCCAGGACCGCGACGAAATGGTCGGCCCCGACCGGCTCGGTCATCCCGGGTTGCTGGCGCAGCAGGCCCATCTCGACCGGCCCGGCGAGGACCGGCCCCGCCTTGACGGCCTCGTGCAGCATCGCCAACGCCTGCTCGTCGTCCTCCGCGCCCTGCCGGTGGCAGGCCCAACCGAGCAGCGCGATCGCGTCGTCGAGACCGATATCGGGATCCCAGCCGTACGGGTTGAACAATGGCAGCTGCCCGCCGAGCAGTACCAGCCCGAACGGCGAACCGGTCAGCACTTCGATCACCGACGGCGGCGGGGCGTCCGACCCCAGCACCATCGCCAATGAGTTGGCAAAGCAGTACGGTCCGGAACCGTGGTACGGATACATCGTCGGCCTCCCGTTCCTGGCTTGGCCTGCCCTCCGGGCTACGCCGCGGTCAGCGTGGCTCGCCGAACCAGCCTGCGTCCCGCCCTTGGGGCGAGGTCAACACCTTCCCGCGAGAGCAGGTGGACTAGCCTTCGTCAGCCAACTCGGCGACGTCCAGCCGCACCCATCCCAGCGCGGGGACGGTGACCGTCTCGCCGGTCTTGAAGACGCCGGTCAGGTCGTACCGCCCGGGTGCGACCAGCCAGTAGGCGTACACGACGATGTCCGGGTCGATCTCGACCAGCCAGTAGTGCTCGATGCCGGCGGCGGCATATTCGGCCGGCTTGAACCGCCGGTCGGCCGACTGAGATCCGGGGCTGACCACCTCGACGGCGAGCACCACCTCGGACGGCTCGCACTGGTTGCGGTCCCCTGCGTAGGCGGACCGCCGCACCAGGACGATGTCCGGGATGCGGCGCAGCAACGGCTTGAGCCGGATCTCCACCTCGGCCAGCACCGCGAGGTCGTCCGGGCGGCTGCGGCGAAGCAGCATGTACAGCGCCTCTTTGACCGACTGGTGTCGGAACGTGGGTGACGCCATCAGCTGGATGACCCCATCGACGAGCTCCCTTCTCGGATTTTCCGGAAGCGCGTCGTACTCCTCGGCGGTCAGCACCCGCCCCATCGGCTCCAACTCGGGGATCACTGTGACAGTCACTCGCCTTCTCCTCCCCCGTGTCCAGGCCGTCCCCAGGTTACGGCTCGCGCACTGAGCATTAAACCAGACTAGTCGTACGGCTATCTAGTCTTCTGGTCTTCACCGGCGGCCCGACCTCGCCCGGGGACTGTCCACAGTGCTCACCGCCGGTGCGATCCGGCCGCAATGGCAGCGGTTGGATAGGGTGCTGCGGGGAGGCGAACAGCATGTCAATTCGGTTGTGCCGGCGGGCGCTCGCCGCGCTCGGGGCCGGCGCGGTACTGGCGTCCGGATGCTCGACGCAGGTACCCGGGCCGGCGGCGGCCGGTAGCGGCAGCCCGGCCGGGACCGCATCGCGCAGCGTCGCGTCCCCGTCACCGAGCTGCGCCCGGCTGCTGTCCAGCTGGAGTACCACCCGGCTGGCCGGGCAGACGGTCGTGGTACCGGTGGATGAGGATCGCGTGACCTCGATCAGTGCGGAGATCGCCTCGGGTGCCGGCGGGGTGATCCTGTTCGGCAGCCAGGCACCCCCGGATCTCGCAGCTACCCTGCACCGCCTCGCCACCAAGGCGCCGGAGGGCATCGCCCCGATGGTGATGGCGGACGAGGAAGGCGGCGTGGTGCAGCGGATGGCCAACCTGGTCGGCAGGATGCCCTCGGCACGCCAGATGGCCGCCACCATGTCCAGCACGCAGATCGAGGCGCTCGCCACCCAGGTGGGCCGGAAGTTGAAGGCGGCCGGCGTCACCGTCGACCTGGCTCCGGTACTCGACCTGGACGGCAGGCCCGGCCCCAGCTCGAGCAACCCGGACGGTACCCGATCGTTCAGCCTCACCGAGTCGGTCGCCGAGACGGCCGGACTCGCCTTCGCCCGCGGGCTGCTCGCCGCCGGTGTGGTCCCGGTGGTCAAGCACTTCCCCGGCCTCGGTGGAGCGACCGGCAACACCGACGACAAGGCCGCGACGACGCTGCCCTGGCCCACCCTGCGCCGGGCCGGGCTGCTGCCGTTCACCGCAGCGGTCGGGGCCGGCCTGCCCGCCGTGATGATCGCCAACGCCGGCGTGCCCGGGCTGACCAGCACCCCGGCCAGCCTCTCCCCGACGGTCATCACCAATGTGCTGCGCGGCCAGCTGCACTTCACCGGGTTGGTGCTGACCGACTCGCTGTCGGCGGGCGCGATCAGTACCGCCGGCTACCCGGTACCCGCCGCCAGTGTCCAGGCGCTGAAGGCGGGTGCGGACATGGTGCTGTTCAACGCCTCCAGCAGTGCCGTGGCGAGCCTGACCCGCCAGGTGATCCAGGCGATCGCCGACGCGGTGGATTCCGGGAAGCTCGCCCGCTCCCGGCTGGAGGAGGCGGTGGCGCACATCCTCACCGCCAAGCACGTGGATCTGTGCCGGGGCTGACCGCGACC
>JAFMQQ010000136.1 GCA_017354595.1 Micromonosporaceae bacterium | reverse complement strand
GCGCCGGCCTGACCGAATGCACCGGCCTGACCGAACGCACCGGCCTGACCGAACGCACCGGGGCGCCGGTACCGGGTGCGGGTGGGCGCGGGGCGGGCCCGGTGCGCACCGGCACCGGCGAGCTGGGCGCGCAGCGGGGCGAGCGTGTCGTTGGAGACCAGACCGGCCCAGACCAGGTCCCACAGCGCGGCTGCCAGGTCGCCGACGGGTACCGCGTCGCCCACCTCGCTGGCCAGCGCGCGGAAGAACAGCGCCTGCCCGCCGGCCAGCGCATCGAGCACCGCCTGGTGCATCGGGGCCGGCGTGAACGCCTCGGCCGCAGCCGGCAGCAGCAACGGTGCGCTGTCGGCGAAGGCGAGGCTCACCCAGCCGTCGCCACCGGCGATCGAGCCGGCGCCCGCCCAGACCAGCTCGCCCGAGGCGCACAGCTCGTCGAGGTATGCCGGGGAGTAGTCGGCGACCCGGGCCGGCAGGATCAGCCGCTCCAGCGCCGAGGCGGGCAGCACCAGGCCCTGCAGCTGCTCGACCGCGGCGACGACCGCCTCGACGCCGCGCGCCGAGGAGCCGATGTGGTGCCAGGCCGGCAGGAAGCGGGTGAGTGCGGCCGCCGGTACCGGCTCGATCTCCTTGCGCAGCGCGGCGAGCGAACGGCGGCGCAGCAGGCGCAGCACCTCAGCGTCGCACCACTCGGTCCCGCTGCCGCCCGGCGTGAACTCGCCGCTGACCAGCCGCCCGCTCGCCGCCAGCCGGCGCAGCGCCTGATCCACCACCGCGACGCCGATGCCGAACCGGGTGGCACAGGCTGTCGCGGTGAACGGGGCGTGGCTGCGGGCGTACCGCGCCAGCAGGTCGCCGAGCGGATCCGGGCCGGGTTCGGTGAACGCCACCGCCACGCCCACCGGCAGCGCCACGCCCAACGCGTCGCGGTACCGCCCGGCGTCCTCGACCGCGATCCAGCGCTGCTGCCCGGCGACGCGTACCTCGATGGCCCGCTTCGCCGCGGTCAGCTCGGCCAGCCATGCCTGGTCGATCCCGCGCTCAGTCGCCTCCACTGTGGACAGATCGCCGAGCCGGCGGAGAATCTCCGCGGTGTCCTCCGCGTCGCGTGGTGCGCGGTCTGGCGTCAGCCACTGCAGCCGGCGCTCGGTCTCAGCGACCACCGCGGGATCCAGCAGCTCGCGTACCTCGGCCCGGCCGAGCAGCTCGCCGAGCAGCGTCGTGTCCAGAGAGAGCGCCGCGGCGCGCCGTTCGGCCAGCGGCGCGTCGCCTTCATAGAGGAACGCGGCGACGTAGCCGAAGAGCAGCGAGCGGGCGAACGGCGACGGCCGCTGGGTCTCCACCTCGACCAGCCGTACCTTGCGGGCGGCCAGGTCGCGCATCAGCCCGACCAGCGCGGGGACGTCGAAGACATCCTGCAGGCACTCGCGCGCGGCCTCCAGGGTGACCGGGAAGTCGGCGAAGTCGCGCGCCACGTCGAGCAGCTGGGCGGAGCGCTGCCGCTGTTGCCAGAGCGGGCTGCGCCGGCGCGGGTCGCGGCGGGGCAGCAGCAGTGCCCGGGCCGCGCATTCGCGGAAGCGGGCGGCGAACAGCGCGGAGCTGGCGACCGACTCCTCCACCAGAGCGGCGATCTCGCCCGGGTCGAAGGCGACCAGATCCGCGGCGGGCGGCGCACCGGCCGGCTCGGCCGTACCCGCGCCGGCCGGCCCGTCCACCGGGCCCGCCCAGTCGCCGAGCATGTCCGGCAGGCGTACCACGATGCCGTCGTCGGAGGGCATCACCTGGGCATCGACGCCGTACCGTTCGGCGAGGCGCCGGCCCAACGCCAGCGCCCACGGGGCATTCACCCGGGCACCGAGTACACAGTGGACAGCCAGCCGCCAGTCGCCCAGCTCGTCCCGGAACCGCTCCACCACGATGGTGCGGTCGTCCGGCGTCGCCCGGGTCGCCTCGCGCTGCTCGCGCAGGTAGGCGAGGAGGTTCTCCACCGCCCAGGCGTCGAGCCCGCTGTGTTCCAGAGACCGGCGAGCACCCTCTACATCGGACCGGACGAGCGCCCGGATCCGCGCCCCGATCGCCCGGCCCAGCTCCACCGGTCGCCCCGGCGCGTCGCCCTTCCAGAACGGCATCCGGGCCGGTGCCCCGGGCGCCGGGCTGACCAGTACCCGGTCGGGCGTGATCTCCTCGATCCGCCACGAAGTGGAACCGAGCAGGAACACGTCGCCGACCCGCGACTCGTAGACCATCTCCTCGTCCAGCTCGCCCACCCGCGCCGCGGGCTGCGCTCCGGCGAGGAAGACACCGAACAGTCCCCGATCGGGGATGGTGCCGCCGCTGGTGACGGCGAGCCGCTGCGCCCCGGGCCGGGCGGTGAGCAGATCGGTGTGCCGGTCCCAGACCAGCCGCGGGCGCAGCTCGGCGAAGGCGGTCGACGGGTACCGCCCGGCGAGCATGTCCAGGGTCGCCTCCAGCGCGCTGGTCGGCAGCTCGGCGAAGGGTGCGGCGCGCCGGCACAGCGCGGCGAGCTCCGCCGTGTGCCACGGTTCCATCGCCACCATCGCCACCACCTGCTGGGCCAGCACGTCGAGCGGGTTGCGCGGGTAGCGCAGCTCTTCGATGCCACCCTCGACCATCCGCTCGGTCACCACGGCACAGGAGAGCAGGTCGCCCCGGTGCTTGGGGAAGACCACGCCGCGGGAGACGGCGCCCACCTGGTGTCCGGCCCGGCCGATGCGTTGCAGGCCGGCCGCGACGCTGGGTGGCGCCTCGACCTGTACCACCAGATCGACCGAGCCCATGTCGATACCCAGCTCCAGGCTGCTGGTCGCCACGACGGCCGGCAGCCGGCCCGCCTTCAGCGCCTCCTCGATCTGCTTGCGCTCCTCCTTCGAGACCGAACCGTGGTGCGCCCGGGCCACCACCGGCGGCGCGCCGCGGGCGCCGCCGGACTCCGCCATGATCTCCGCGGGCGACCGGTTGCCCGGTGGCTGGAACTCGCCTTCACCGCGCTCGTGCGCCAGCTCGTTGAGCCGGGCGCAGAGCCGCTCGGCACCGCGCCGCCCGTTGACGAAGACGATCGTCGAGCGGTGCGCCTGTACCAGATCCAGCACCCGCTCCTCGACCGCCGGCCAGATCGATCCCTTCCGATCATCTTCGCCCGCGTCGATCTGGGTCATGTCCTCGACCGGTACCTGGACCGAGATCTGGAACGTCTTGGCCGCGGCCGGCGCCACCACCGCAACCGGCGCGGCGCCGCCGAGGAACCGGGCCGTCTCATCGATCGGGCGAACCGTCGCCGACAGCCCGATCCGCTGTGCCGGCCGGGGCAACAGCGCGTCCAACCGCTCCAGCGAGAGCGCGAGGTGGGCGCCGCGCTTGGTCGCGCAGACCGCGTGCACCTCGTCGACGATCACCGTCTCGACGCCGCGCAGCGACTCCCGGGCCGCGGAGGTGAGCAGCAGGAAGAGCGACTCGGGTGTGGTGATCAGGATGTCCGGTGGGTGCCGGGCGAGGTCGCGGCGCTGCTGGGCCGGCGTGTCGCCGGTGCGCATCCCCACCGTGATCTCCGGTGGGGCCAGGCCGAGCCGGCGCGCCGCCTGGCTGATCCCGGACAGCGGCGAGCGCAGGTTGCGCTCCACATCGACCGCGAGCGCCTTCAGCGGGCTCACATAGAGCACCCGGCAACGCTGTGCCGGCTCGGCGGGCGGCGGCGCCGTCGACCCCTGACTGGGGCCGGCTCCGCGGGCGTCGCCAGCCGCGGCCAGCCGGTCGAGTGACCAGAGGAAGGCGGCGAGCGTCTTGCCGGATCCGGTCGGCGCCACCACCAGCGTGTGCCGGCCCTGGGCGATGGACCGCCACGCGGCGGCCTGCGCCGGGGTGGGGGCGGCGAACGCCGCCTCGAACCACGCCTGCGTCGCCGGCCCGAACAGCCGCTCTGGATCGTCCGCCACGGGGTCAATGCTGCCTCGCCCCACCGACATTTTCAGGTACCGGGTGATCCGGCCCTCATCGAGCTAAGTTGCCTTGACAGACTCAGGCGGCCACTGGGACGCTGCGCCCATGACGCTGGCCCAGCAACGCACGCGCACCTTCGCCTGGTCGGATCCGGCGCAGACGGCCCGCGCCATCGGCGCCAGCAGCGGCATCGAGATGCTGCGGGCGATGGTCGCCGGCGAGCTTCCGCCGCCACCGATCATGCAGGCGCTGGGCTTCGACGGGTTCGAGGTTGAGGAGGGAAGGGCCGCCTTCCTGCTGACGCCGCAGGAGTACCACTACAACCCGCTCGGCTCGGTGCACGGCGGTGTGATCGCCACCCTGCTCGACTCGGCCGCCGGCTGCAGTGTCCACTCGGTACTGCCGGCCGGGCGCGGGTACACCAGCCTCGACCTGAGCGTGAAGTACCTCCGCCCGGTGACCGTCCACTCGGGACAGTTGAGGTGTGTTGGTGGCGTACTCTCCCAGGGCCGCACTACCGCCCTGGCCGAGGCGAGACTCCTCGATGCCGCCGGCCGGCTGGCAGCGTACGCCACCTCCACCTGCATGCTCTTCGACCTGCCGGCCAGCGGTTGAGGCTTGACCCTCCCGTTGCGTGAGGCCGCACGCTGGTCGGGAAAGGGGGAGCCGTGGAGTACTCGGTAGGGCAACTGGCCCGGCTGGCCGGCGTTAGCGTACGCACCCTGCACCACTACGACGAGGTGAAGCTGCTGGTGCCGGGCGGCCGTACCGGCGGCGGCTACCGCCGGTACAACGAGCAGGACCTGGAGCGGTTGCAGCGGATCCTGTTCTACCGCGAACTCGGCTTCCCGCTGGAGGAGATCGCGACGATCCTGGACGACCCCGACGCGGACGCGATGACCCACCTGCACCGGCAGCACGGGTTGCTGTCGGCGCGGCTGCACCGGCTGGTCGCCATGATCACCGCGGTGGAACGAGAGATGGAGGCACGGCAGATGGGTATCTCGCTGACCCCGGAGGAGCGCTTCGAGGTCTTCGGCGAACACGACCCCGGCCAGTACGCGGACGAGGTGCGCGAGCGCTGGGGTGAGACGGACGCGTACCGCACCTCGCAGCAGCGCACCGCGCGGTACGGCAAGCAGGACTGGCTGCAGATCAGGGCGGAGGCCGCAGAGCTGGACCGGGGGTTCGCGGCCGCGCTCGGTGCCGGCGCACCGGCCGGCGGCGGCCAGGCGATGGACCTGGCCGAGCAGCACCGGCAGCACATCAGCCGGTGGTTCTACGACTGCCCGTACGAGATTCACCGCGGGCTCGGTGACATGTACCTGGCCGATCCGCGGTTCACCCAGCGGTACGAGCAGATCGCGCCCGGCCTGGCCCAGTACGTGCGGGACGCGATCCACGCCAACGCAGACCGTCCACACTAGACAATCCATCCGGATTCAACCCGAGGTTCCACCCGTGGGTGGCGGTCGGCGGCGTCAGCCTTGCCTACCGTCGAGGCCATGAATGTGGCGCAGATCCCGCAGATCCTGTTGACTCTGGCGATCCTGGTGTGGGTGGTGAGCAGGCGCCTGACCGGCCAGCCGGTCACGGCCGGGCGCCTGCTGGTCCTCCCGGCGATCGTCGTCGTGCTGGGCGCTTCGCAACTGCTCGGCTCGGTACACGGACACCTGACGGTCCTGGATGTCGGCCTGCTCGCCGGCGAGGTCGTGCTGGGCGCGGCGTTCGGTCTGGCCCGAGGAGCGACGATCCAGCTGTACCCGCGCGACGGCCATCTCTGGTACCGGTACCGCCCGCTGACCATCGTGCTCTGGGTCGCCTCGATCGCGGCCCGGGTCGGAATCGTCGTCCTCGCCCATCAGCTCGGTGCGGGACTGGCCAGCAGCACCACCTTCCTGCTGCTCGGGCTGAGCCTGCTGGGTGAGGCGGCGGTGGTCGGCCTGCGGGCGCGGCGCACCGGGATACCCATCGCGGCGAGCCGCCGCGCCGCCTACCGGTAAGACTGGACGCGTGCCGGTGGAAGCGCAGCGGTTGCGGTGGGCGTGGTACCAGGCGCGGCAGATCGTGGTGCTGCTCCTGGTCGCCATCGGTACCGTCACCGGGCGGGCGCGGTCGAACTGGCAGCCGCAGACCGCACTGGTCTACGGCTGCCTCGCCGTCGTCGTCGCCGGTTGGCTGGTCTGGCTCCTCGGCCGGCCCAGCCGAGAGGCGGCCAACCGGCTGACGGACTCCGCCCTGCTGGTCTGGCTCGCCGCCGGCCTGCTGGTCGCGATCGCCCGGCCGTTCGGCGCCGGGCTGGCGTTCCCGGCGTTGGCCCTGCTGCAGTTGGCCATCCACGGCCCGGAGCGCCGTTCGGTGACGCTGGCCCTGGGCACCTGTGCCGTGTACATCGGCGGCCAGTTCCTCGCCGGCGGGGTGGGGTACTGGGTGCTGGCCGGCCCGGCCGCCTTCGTCTTCGCCACCATGGCCGGCATCGTCCGGCGCGGCACGAACCGCGCCGCCGAGCAGATCCGGCTCGCCGACGCGGAGAAGGCGAACTCGGCCGCGCTGGCCGAGCGGGCGCGCATCGCCCGGGAGATCCACGATGTGCTGGCCCACTCGCTGGCGGCGCTGACGGTACAGCTGGAGACGGCCGACGCGCTGCTGGAGGGCGGGACCGGCGACCGGGTGCAGCGGGCCCGGCAGGCGGTTGTGCGCGCCGGGCAGCTGGCCCGCGAGGGTCTGGCCGAGACCCGCCAGGCGATCGGCGCCCTGCGCGGCGAGGCGGTACCGCTGCCGCAGTTGCTGGAGACGCTGGCCACCGGGTACCGGGCGGACTTCGGCGCGCCGGCGGTGGTACGGGTCGAGGGGATCGATCCGGACCAGCCGGCGCCACCGCTGTCCGCGGATGCCGGGCAGGCGCTCTACCGAGGCGCCCAGGAGGCGATGACCAACGTACGCAAGCACGCGCCCGGTGCACCGGTCACAGTGGAGCTCCGGTACGCGCCGGAACAGGTCTCGCTGGTGGTGGCGAACGGGCAACCCCCGGCTGCTGCGGCCACCCCGCGCCCCGGTGCACCGGCCGGCGGCGGTGGCTACGGCCTGGTGGGCCTGCGGGAGCGGGCCGAACTCGCCGGTGGCACGGTCGAGGCGGGCCCCGCCGGCGGCGGGTACCGGGTTGATGTGAAAATTCCATGGTGAGTGCGCCGCCCCCCACGTCCGCGATCCGGGTTGTCGTCGCCGATGATCAGACGGCGGTACGCGAGGGCCTGGCCCTGTTGCTGGATCTGCTCGATGACGTGACCGTCGTCGGGCTGGCCGGCGACGGGGAGGACGCGGTGCGGCTGGTCGCCGAGCACGACCCGGACGTGGTGCTGATGGACCTGCGGATGCCGCGGCTGTCCGGCATCGCGGCGACCGGGCAGATCCGGGACCGGTACCCGCGAACGCAGGTCGTGGTCCTCACCACCTACGCCGAGGACGCCGACATCCTGGCCGCGCTGCGGGCCGGGGCGCTCGGCTACCTGACCAAGGACGCCGGCCGCACCCAGATCGCGCACGCGGTCCGGGCCGCCGCCGCCGGCCAGTCGGTACTCGATCCGCAGGTACAGCAACGCCTGCTTGCGGC
>JAFMQQ010000135.1 GCA_017354595.1 Micromonosporaceae bacterium | reverse complement strand
GCCACTCTTGCCCGCCGCCCCGAGCACGGCTACCCGTGGCGCGACGCCGGGCGCGGCGCGGACCACCCGGGCGGTCAGCGCCGGCGCACCGCACACATCGAAGACGGCCAACGCCAGCTCCGGCGCCAGGTCGTCGGGGAGCGGCGCCACCGCCGACCGGGCGAACAGGATCGCGTGCCCGGTGCACGGCACCTGCTCCCCCAGGCCGTCCCAGCCGGCGAGCCCGTCGGTGACCGCGAGCGGCGTCAGTGTCAGCGACACCAGGGTGGCCACCCGGTCGCCCGGCTTGAGCGAAAGCGGCGAGGCCGGACCGACCTCCTCGACGGTACCGATGAGCATGCCACCGGAGCCGGTCACCGGGTTGTGCATCTTGCCCCGACTGGTGATGATCTCCAGCACCTCGGCCCGTACCGCCGCCCCGTCCCCCTCGTGCTTGGACAGCAGCTGGCGCAGGCTCGCCGCGTCCAGGTTCAGCCGCTGCACCGCGATGCGTACCTCGTCGGCGCCGATCTCCGGCCGCGGATCGAGCCGCCATGCGGCCTGCGGCAGCACACCGGCCGGGTGGACCACCCGGTGCAGGCCAACAGGCGAAGTCATCTCGTTATCTCCATCTGAAACAGGAGGACTTTCGGAAGACTAGCCGTTGTGCGATAGATTCTCCACATGCAGCCGTACGAATACCAGCGCCGTCCCCTGATCGAGCCGGACTGGACCCGGTTGCCCGGATGGCGCGGCGTGACCCGCCAGCAGTGGGAGTCGGCGCAGTGGCAACGGGCGCACTGCGTCAAGAACGTGCGCCAGCTGCGCGAGTTGCTCGGTGAGCTGGTGGATGACCGGTTCTACGCCGACCTGGTGGCCGACCAGCAGACCACCGCCACCATGTCGATGCTCGTACCGCCGCAGATGCTCAACACGATGGTGCCACTGTCCACACCGGACACTGACAGCCTGTACGCCGACCCGGTGCGCCGGTACATGCTGCCGGTCGCCTCCGACCGGCACCCCGACTGGCCCAGCCACCCGTACGCCACCCGGGACTCGTTGCACGAGCACGACATGTGGGTCGCCGAAGGGCTCACCCACCGGTACCCCACCAAGGTCCTCGCCGAGCTGCTCGCCACCTGCCCGCAGTACTGCGGCCACTGCACCCGGATGGACCTGGTCGGCAACTCCACCTCCACAGTGGACAAGACCCGGCTGGAGCTACGCCCGGCCGACCGGTACGACGCCATCATCGGGTACCTGCACCGCCACCCCGAAGTGCGGGACGTGGTCGTCTCCGGCGGCGACGTGGCGAACATCCCCTGGCGGCACCTGGAAGACTTCCTGGCCCGGCTGCTGGCCATCGACACCATCCGGGACATCCGGCTGGCCACCAAGGCGCTGATGGGCCTGCCGCAGCACTGGCTGGCTCCCGATGTCGTAGAGGGTCTCGGCCGGGTCGCGCAGACCGCCGCCCGGCGCGGCGTCAACCTCGCCATCCACACCCACATCAACCACGCCAACTCGGTCACCCCGCTGGTCGCCCGCGCCGCGCGTACCGCGCTCGAGGCCGGCGTACGCGACGTACGCAACCAGGGCGTGCTGCTGCGCGGTGTCAACGCGAGCTCGGCCGACCTGCTCGACCTGTGCTTCGCGCTGCAGGATGAGGCCGGCATCCTGCCGTACTACTTCTACCTCTGCGACATGATCCCGGCCGCCGAGCACTGGCGCACGCCGGTGGCCACGGCACAGCGGTTGCAGCACGAGATGATGGGATACCTGCCCGGGTACGCCACCCCGCGCATCGTCTGCGACGTGCCGTACGTCGGCAAGCGCTGGGTACACATGGTCGCCGAGTACGACCGCGAACGCGGGATCTCGTACTGGACCAAGAACTACCGCACCTGGCTGGAACGCGATGACGGCGACGCGCTCGACCGGCGGTACCCGTACTACGACCCGATCGACACGCTGCCCGAGGCGGGCCAGCACTGGTGGCGGAAGGAGGCGGCCCGGATCCACCGGACCCGGGCCGCCTCGCCGCCGGCGGTAGCTACTGGTTCCGCTGCTGCATAGCCTCCCGCGCGTCCCGAGCCGCCTCCTTGAGGTGGTCGAACGCCTCCTTCATGCCGCCACCGGCGTGCTGATGGTCGTCCTTCATCTGCTGCTGGGAGTCGTCGTCCGTCCGGTCGCCGAACTCCTGCTCGGCCTTGTCCATGTACTCGCGTGCCTTGCTCGCCGCCCTGTCCATGAGGTCCTCCTCGGTGGGTCGGAATCGGCCTTTCCAGGGCATCCTGCCCGGTGTGGTCGGGCACAAACGCCGTCATGCGCGGTGTCACCGTGCCTGTTGCGTCCTAGGAAGCTAGGCCTTTGAAAGAGGCGAGGTGGTGAAGTGACGCGACGGTGAAGAGTGAAGAATGGCCGGATGGCAGAGATCGTGCTCGTACGCCACGGCCAGACCGAGTGGAGTGCCAACGGCCGGCACACCTCGCGTACCGACCTGCCGCTCACCCGGGTGGGCGAGCGGCAGGCGCAGGCGCTGCGCTGGGGCCTCGCGAACCGTCGCTTCGGACTGATCCTGTGCAGCCCGCGGCGGCGGGCCCGGGATACGGCAAGCCTCGCCGGGCTCGACCTGGCCACCGTCGACGACGATCTGGCCGAGTGGGACTACGGCGAGTACGAGGGACTGACCAGCAGGCAGATCCACGACGCCGCCGGCAACGACGACTGGAGCCTGTGGCGCGACGGCTGCCCGGGCGGCGAGTCGCCCGGGCAGGTCGGCGAGCGGGTGGACCGGGTACTGGCCCGCGCCACCAAGGCGCTGGACGAGGGCGACGTGGCGTTGGTCGGGCACGGGCACTGCCTGCGCGTCGCCGGCGCCCGGTGGGTCGGGCTGCCGCCCTCCGCGGGCGCGCTGTTCGACCTGGACACCGGTACCCTCTGCGTGCTCGGGCACGAACACGGCCGGCGGGTGCTGCAGTCCTGGAACGCGCGGGTCGAGCGCCCCGACTCCGACCAGGACCCGGCGTCCTATGTGGACGCCGGGGTCAGCTGAGCCGGGGTGGCCGGCCCTCGAACGGAGTGGAGAGAACGACCGTGGTGCGCGTCGTGACGTTCGCCGCGGTACGGATCTCCTGCAGCAGCCGCTCCAGGTCACCCGGACTGGCCACCCGTACCACGAGCAGGTAGAAGTCCTCCCCCGCGACCGAGTAACACGACTCGATCTCGGCCAGCCCGGCCAGCCGCTGCGGCGCATCATCGGGTGCCGAGGCGTCCAGCGGGCGGATCGCCACGAACGCGGTCAGCGAAAGCCCGACCGCCTCGTGGTCCAGCCGGGCGGCGTACCCCCTGATGACGCCGCGCTGCTCCAGCCGGCGTACCCGCTGGTGCACCGCGGAGACCGAGAGTCCGACCTTGTCGGCGAGATCGGTGTACGACAGCCGGCCGTCGGCGGACAGCGCCGCAACGATCGCCTGGTCCGTCTCTTCCACGGTGTGAACCTACTCCGCTACCGCGCGCACCGGAGCCGCCGCATCCGGTCAGGAGCGGGCGAGTTCGCGGGCGATCACCACGCGCTGGATCTGGTTCGTACCCTCCACGATCTGCAGCGCCTTCGCCTCGCGCATGTACCGCTCGACCGGGTGGTCGGCCACATACCCAGCCGCGCCGAAGACCTGTACCGCATCCGTGGTCACTCGCATCGCCGCGTCGGTGGCGAACAGCTTCGCCTGCGCCGCCGCCATCCGGTACGGGCGCCCCGCGTCGCGTAGCCGGGCCGCCTCCAGGGTCACCGCGCGGGCCGCCGCCACCTGGGTCGCCATGTCCGCGAGCAGGAAGCCGACGCCCTGGTGCTCGATGATCGGAACGCCGAACTGCTCCCGCTCCCGGGCGTACCCGACCGCGGCGTCAAGCGCCGCACGCGCCAACCCGACCGCGCAGGCCGCGATGCCCAGCCGCCCCGAGTCCAGCGCCGACATCGCGATCCGGAACCCGCCGCCCTCCTCGCCGACCAGCCGGTCGGCCGGCACCCGTACCGCGTCGAAGACGACCTGCGCCACCGGCGAGGCGCGCAACGCCATGGTCCGCTCCGGCGGCTGTGGGCGGATGCCGGGTGTCGATCCGTCCACCAGCAGGCAGCTGATCCCCCGCGACCCGGGACCGCCGGTACGGCAGAAGACGTTGTAGAAATCCGCCCGGCCGGCATGCGTGATCCAGGCCTTGGTGCCGGAGACGAGGTACCCGTCGCCGTCCCGGTGCCCGCGGGTGCGCATCGCCGCGGCGTCCGAACCGCCCTCCGTCTCGGACAGGCAGTAGGCACCGAGCAGTTCGCCGCCGAGCATCTCCGGCAACAGTCGCTTGCGTTGGGCGTCGGTACCGAAGTTCGCCAGCGGGTAACAGGCGAGGGTGTGCACGGAGACCGCCTCGGCTCCGGCCAGCCAGCGCGCCGCCAGCTCCTCCAGCACCTGCAGGTAGACCACGTAGGGTTGGCCGCCGCCGCCGTACTCGCCGTCGTAGGGTAGGCCGAACAGGCCGGCCCGGCCCAGGGTACGCACGACCTCGGCGGGAAACTCGCCGCGCGCCTCGAAGTCGGCCGCCCGCGGCGCCAGTTCCCGATCGGCCAGCTCCCCGGCCAACTCCAGCAGTGCGTACGCCTCTTCAGTGGGCAGGATCCGCCCCGTCTTCCGCTCCCCAGCCACGCCCGGTAGCTTAACGCTCGTTCGGGAACGAACGGGTAAACCTTCTGCCAAACCCGGGTACAGTCGCCTGCGACACAGGAGACGAGGATGACTGTCCGGCTGCACGCCGTACGCTTCGACGCGAACGACCCAACGCGCCTCGCCGAGTTCTGGGCCGGCGTGCTCCGGCGCGAGATCGCCGAGGACGGCATCACACTCCTACCAGGCACCGCCACCGACCTGGCGATCCGGTTCGATAGGACCGCAACGGCAAAGACCGGTCTGGGACGCGCCCACCTCGACCTGACGAGCGGGTCGGCCGCGAACCAGAACGAGATCGTGCAGCGGGCGCTCGACCTCGGTGGGCGGCATCTCGACATCAGCCAGACCCCGGATGACCAGCACGTGGTGCTCGCCGACCCGGAGGGCAACGAGTTCTGCGTCATCGAACCCGGCAACAAATTCCTCGCCGGGTGCGGCGCTGTCGGGGCGTTCAACTGGGACGGCTCGCAGCAGGTGGGGTACTTCTGGAGCCGGGCGCTGCACTGGCCGCTGGTGTGGGACCAGGATGAGCAGACGGCCATCCAGTCGCCGGAGGGCGGGATGAAGATCGCCTGGGGTGGCCCGCCGGTCCGGCCGGCGAGCACCAACGACCGGCTGCACATGGAGCTGGAAGCCGACACCGGCGCCGAGGTCGATCGCCTCATCACCCTCGGCGCCACCCGAGTCGGGCACGAGGACGCCGAGGCCGTACTGGCCGACCCGGACGGCAACCAGTTCCGCCTCCGGCGCAGATGACGTGGGGACTGGATTGTGGATTACGGTCGGGGCGTGACCGGTGCTGCCCCACTTCTGCTGATCGACGCGCCGAGCCTGTATTTCCGGGCCTTCTTCGGCATCCCCACCTCGGCCGCCAGGGCGCCGGACGGTTCGCCGGTCAACGCGGTACGCGGCTTCCTGGACATGGTGGCCACGCTGATCCGCGGCCGGCGGCCCGACCGGCTGGTCTGCGCCCTGGACTACGACTGGCGACCGGCGTGGCGGGTCGCGCTACTCCCGTCGTACAAGGCGCACCGGCTCGGGCCCGACGGTGGCGAGGTGGTGCCCGACGAGCTGACACCACAGATCCCGGTGCTGCTCGAGGTGCTCGCCGCGATCGGCATCCCGGCGGTCGGTGCCGACGGGTACGAGGCGGACGACGTGCTGGCCACGCTCGCCACCCGCGAACCCGGCCCGGTTGAGGTCGCCTCCGGCGATCGCGATCTGTTTCAACTCGTCGATGACGCCAAACCGGTGCGGCTGCTGTACTGCGGCCGGGGCGTGGCCAGGCTGGAGGTGTGCGACGACGCCGCGGTACAGGCCCGGTACGGGGTGCCGGCCGCCGCGTACGCTGACTTTGCGGCGCTGCGCGGCGACCCGAGCGACGGGCTGCCCGGCGTACCCGGGGTGGGTGAGAAGAGCGCCGCGCGGCTGGTCAGCCGGTACGGCTCGCTCGCCGCGATAGTGGAGGCGCTGCAGGACCGCAACGCGGGCTTCGCGCCCGGGCTGCGGACCAAGCTGACCAACGCCGCCGACTACCTGGCCGCCGCGCCCGCGGTGGTACGGGTGGAGCGGGCGGTACCCGTGCCGAAGCTCGCCACCAACCTGCCCGCATCGCCAGCCGACCCGACCCGACTGCTCGCCCTCGCCGAGGCGCACAACCTCTCCGGCCCCACGCAGCGCCTCGTCGACGCGATCAGTGGCATTACCGCCTGACCGGGCCGGGCCCGATCCCGTCCAATGGTGGGTCGGGAATCCGGATGGGTCACAGGTGGGGCGGGTAGCCAGGACCGTCGCCGGCGGGCCGGCGGGTCAGCCGGGCCCGCATCTGGGCAGCGATCTCACTGTCGCTGGTGACCGGATGGACCAGAAGCGCGTAGCACAGCGCCATCAATACCAGGATGACGAAGACCATGATCGGCAACAGGAATACTATCGGCTGCACTCCGGACACGCCCGGCGCCTGGGTGGCGAGATGGATCCGCAGTGCGTACATGCCGGTGTAATGCATGCCGCTGACCGCGATACCCATGATCAGCGCACTGATCATTACCGTCCTGGGCTTTCGTACCAGCACGGTAAATGCCAGCGCAGCAGTCGCCGCTATGACGGCGATCGCCACCGAGACAATCACCAGCGTCTGGTCGTAGTGCACGTCCCCGCCGACCCGCATAGCGCCCATTCCGGTGTAATGCATGGCCGCCACACCCAACCCGGCGAGTGGGCCGCCGAGCAGCACCTTGGCCACCGAGGGCCGGCCATAGCCAACGATGAACAGGCCGATGCCCACCATCACCACCGCGATCAACCAACTGGCCACCGTGGTCGCGATGTCGTACCGCACCTCGCTACCGACCACCGAGAAGCCGATCATCGCCATGAAGTGCATCACCCAGATACCCGTACCTCCGATCGCCCACGACGCGAGCACCAGCCACCGGACCCGGTGCTCCATTGCGGCCTGCGCGCGGGCGGCCGCGACAAGGCCCATGAAAGAACCGAGCACCGAGAGCCCGTACGAAAGGGCGAGAGTGACGAAGCCATACGTGAACTGGTGCAGTGTCGCCATCGGCGCTCCCCTTGAGACCGGCTGCCAACCAGAGGCCCCGTCAATGACGCGGAGGCCAATGACGATCGGCGCCGATGTTAATCAGTGAAAGCGCCGGCCGCTACGCCGCAGGCAAGAACTCCTCGATTGATGAGAGTAATCGCCTCTGCGGCGGTCTGCCTGAGAAGATCGCGCCGGCCGGTTCGCGGAGGCGATCAGCGGCGCGGCTGGCTGACCGGTACGCCGGTCCACGCCACGGGCGCCTCGCCATCCACCGGCGGCTGCGCCGGGAGGTCGGCGCGGCGCGCCGGCGGCCGTGGC
>JAFMQQ010000642.1 GCA_017354595.1 Micromonosporaceae bacterium | reverse complement strand
TCGGGGTCGAGCGGGTACCGGTCGGCCGCCGCCCGCAGCCACCGGATCGCCGCCTGGATATCCTCCACCTGCGCGGGGAACCGGGCCTGCCCGGTGGAGCGCACCGCGACCCCGGCCACCGCGAACCCGGCCACCGCCGGGTCGTTGCCACCGCTCGCCTCCCGCAGCCGCCGGGCGACCAGGTCGGCTCCGGTCCGGCCGTTGTCCGCCATCCAGCCGGAGCCCTTGGTCCACAGCACCAGCGGCCACGGCCCGTCCCCGTCGGGCAGGTACAGGTCGAGCAGCTGCCCCGCGGCGGCGTACCCGATGTTCTTGATCTGCCGCATCGCCGCCCTCCGGAAGATCTTTATAGGGTACGGGTTGTGGAGACGCAATCGCGATGCGCCGTGGTGACCGGCGCGGGAAGTGGGATCGGCGCGGGTATCGCCGAGGCGCTGGCGCCGGCGAACCGGGTGATCCTGGTCGGCCGCCGGGAGGCGGCGCTGGCCACCACCCGGGACCGGATCGTCGCCGGCGGCGCTCACGCCGACGTGCTGCCGTGGGACATCGGCGCCGGCCAGAACGCCGGGGATCTGGTCGACGCGGTCCTGCGGCTGACCGGCCGGCTGGATGTGCTGGTACACGCGGCCGGCAACCAGATCCGCCGGCCGGCGCTGGAGTTCGCGGCCGCGGACTGGGATGCCGTGCTGGGCCTGCACCTGCGGGCGGCGTTCCTGCTCGCACAGGCGGCCGGCCGGCACATGGTCGCGCACGGCGGCGGTGCGATCCTGTTCCTCGCGTCGCTGACCAGCCAGCGGCTCGGGCTGGCCGGTGGGGTCGCGTACGCGACGGCGAAGTCCGGGCTGCTCGGGCTGATGCGCTCGCTGGCGGTGGAGTGGGCGCCGCACGGCGTGCGGGTCAACGCGTTGGCCGTGGGATTCGTACCGACCGAGATGACCCGGGATGTCGATGACACGCCGGGCCGGCGGGTACTGGTCGGGCGTACCCCGATGGGCCGGTTGGGCACCCCGGCGGAGATGGGCGACGCGGCGGCTTTCCTGTGCTGCGACGCGGCGCGGTACATCACCGGCGAGGTGCTCACTGTGGACGGTGGCTGGAGCGCCGCCTAGACCTTCGCGCCGAGTTCGCGTACCACCTGCACCAGCAGGTCGAGGTCGGCCGCCGTGGTGCGCCAGTTGCTGATCGCCGGGCGCAGCGCCACGTGTCCATTGTAGACGGTGGTACCGGCGAAGACCCGCCCGTCCGCCAGCAGCGCGCCGCCGAGCGCCCGGTTCACCCGGTCCAGCTCCGGCTCGCTGAGTCCGGCCGGGTGGTAGCGGAAGCACACCACGTTCAGCGGTACCTCGGCCAGCCGCTCCAGGTCCGGTGCCTGGTCCACCGCGGCCGCCAGGTGCTGGGCCAGTTCGCAGTGGCGCTCCACCAGCTGCCGGTACCCGGTGCGCCCGTACGCCGCCAGGGTGGCCCAGATCGGCAGCGCCCTGGCTCGCCGGGACGACTCCGGGCCCAGCAAACCGTACCCGCCGGCCGGATCCTGCGGCCCGGGCAGGTACGCGGCGCCCGGCATGCCGAACGCGTGCGGTATCCGGGCCGGGTCGCGTACCAGCGCGAAGCCGCTCTCGTACGGCACGTTGAGCCACTTGTGCGCGTCCGCGGCGATCGAGTCGGCCCGTTCGATCCCGGCGACCAGGTGTGCCGTGCGCGGCGAGAGCGCGGCGAACAAGCCGAAGGCACCGTCCACATGCAACCAGGCACCGTACCGCTGCGCCAGCTCGGCGAGCTCCTCGATCGGGTCGAACGCGCCACTCTCCGGATCGCCGGCGGTACCGGTGATGACGGCGGGTGCACCGTCCAGTTCGGACAGACGCCGGCGCAGCGCCGCGACATCCAGACGCCCCGTCCCGTCCCGGGCGAAGACCTCCACCGTATCCTTGCCGTGCCCCAGCATCTGCAGTGCCTTGCGGGCGCTGGGGTGGATCAGGCCGCCGGACAGTACCGGCATCCGCGGCAACCCCGCCAGCCCCTGCGCGGCCACATCCACCCCGTGCCGCTGCCCCCACCAGTGGGTCGCCAGCAGCAGGCCGGCGAAGTTGGCGAAGGTGGCGCTGGCGGTCAGCACCCCGCCCCACGCCTCCGGCAGCCCGAACAGCTCGCGCAGCCAGCGCAGCGCCACCGTCTCCACCTCGGTGGCGAAGTTGGACGCGGCGCGGGCGAAGGCGTTCTGGTCCAGCAGCGACACCGTCCAGTCCGCGGCGAGCGCGGCGGGTGTGGAGCCACCGATGACGAAGTGGTAGAAGCGCGGGCCGGCCGAACCGGTCGCGGTGGCGGTACCCACCCGCAGCAGTCGCCGCACCGCCGGCAGGGTACCGATGCCATCGGTGGGCAGCGCACCGCCCAGCTCGGCGAGTAGCGGTTCGGCGGCGCGGTCGTACACCAGCCGGTCGCCGAGCCCGTCCAGGAACGGCCCGGCGGCCGCCAACACCTCGTGCAGCGCCTCGATCGCCTGCGCCTGTTCGGTCAACGGATCCGCCATCACGACCCCCTCAGCCGGCGATGTGCAGCCGGTCTTCGATCTGCCCGGCCGCGGAGCGCATCGCACCGGCGAGCGAGCGTAGCGCGGCCTCGGTCCACCGGTATGTCGGCAAGGTGACGTTGAGATAAGCCAGATCCCGGCCGGCGCGGTCCCGGATCGCGGCGGTGATTCCGCACCACTCCTCCTGGTGCTCCATGTAGTTG
>JAFMQQ010000641.1 GCA_017354595.1 Micromonosporaceae bacterium | reverse complement strand
GCCAACCCCAGCGCCACCGCAGCCACTCCGCTCGCCACCACCAGCGCGTGCCGGCGCCGCCGCCCGGACGGGATGCCCAGCAGGCTCCGCCAGCGGTGCCCGTACAACCGGCGCAGCAGCGCGTCATCGGCGTTGCCGCGCTGGGTCCGCAGGCTCACCCAGGGACCCTCCGGGCGGACCGGGTGCGAGCAGACCCGCTCGCCGCGGACCAGCCGCCAACCCTGGCCGGACACCCGGAAGGCGAGTTCGGCATCTTCGCGGTACGCGCGCGGGAAGCGCTCGTCGAAGCCGCCCACCGAGAGCAGCGCGGCGCGCCGGTATGCCATGTCCGCGGTGGTCCACCGGGCCCGGGCAAGGCCGGCGGTACAAGCCTCCCAGTCGTCGGGCGGGCGGTGCGCGGGCAGCGGTACCCACAGCCGACCCTGCACCCCGCCGACCTGCTCGGGCTGGCTCAGATCCTTACCCAGCAGGGCGAGCCAGTCCGGACCGGGTACCACGTCGTCGTCGAGGAAGGCGATCCACGGGTACCGCGCCGCCCGCCAGCCCTGGTTGCGCGCGGCGGCCGGGCCGCGGCGGGACTCATCGCGTACCACGATGATCTCCACCGGTTGCGTCGCGGTAGGCAGCTGCCCGTTGAGCACCTCCAGCAACCGGTCCAGTGTGGACCGGCCGAGCGTCGGTACGACGATGCTGACACCATCCATAGTGGACTCAGTTGGCGAGTTCGCTTCGGCGCACCGCGAAGGGGCCGAGCGCGAGCAGGTCGACGGGTGCCGACCCGAACAGCTCCAGCGCCTCCCGTGGAGTGTCCACAATGGGCCGACCCGCGGTGTTCAGCGAGGTGTTCACCAGCACCGGCAGGCCGGTGGCCGCCTCGAAGGCGGTCAGCAGCCCGGCCAGCAGCGGCTCGGCCTCCGGGTCAACGGTCTGCACCCGGGCGGTACCGTCCACATGCACCACGGCCGGAATCCGGTCCCGCCACCCGTCCCGTACCCGATGGGTGAACAGCATGTACGGGCTGGGCAGCACGCCGTCGAAGATCTGTGCCGCCGCCTGCTCCAGCACCATCGGTGCGACCGGGCGGAACGCCTCGCGCCCCTTGATGTCGTTCAGCCGCTGGGTGTTCTCCGGGTCGCCCGGGTGGGCGAGCAGCGACCGGTGCCCCAGGGCGCGGGGCCCGTACTCGGACCGACCCTGGAACCAGGCGACCACGCCGCCGGCGGCGAGCACCTCGGCCGCGGTACCGGCGATCGAGGCGGGGCGGTGGTACTTCAGCCGGGCCCGGCGCAGCTCCGATTCCAGCTCCGCGTCGGTGTAGCCGCGCCCCAGGTCGGCGCCGGGCATCGGCATGATCGGCTTACCGTCCACATTGGAGACGTGCAGAGCCGCGCCCAGGGCGGTACCGGCGTCGCCCGCGGCCGGCTGCACCCAGATCCGGCGGAACGGCCCGTGCCGCGCCAGGGCCGCGTTCGCCACGCAGTTGAGCGCCACGCCACCGGCCAGAGCCAGGTTCTGCGGCCGGTCGGCCGCCTCGTAGAGCCAGCCGGCCAGCTCCAGCAACAGCTCCTCCAGCCGCGCCTGCACGCTGGCGGCAAGGTCGGCGTGCTCGGGCAGCAGTGGGCCATCGCCGGCCCGGGCCGGCGCCAGCTCGGCCAGATCCAGTGGCCCGGCCCGGAACCCGCCGTCACCGGTGCCGCGCAGCGCGGCGCGCAGCTGATCCAGGTGGCGGGGCCGGCCGTAGGAGGCCAGCGCCATCACCTTGTACTCGTCGCTGGAGCGCAGGAAGCCGAGGTGCTCGGTGAGGCTCTCGTACAGCAGCCCGAGTGAATCCGGCAGCGACTGGGTGGCGAGGGCGGTCAGCTGGCCGCGCTGGTACCGCCCGGCGAGGTGGCTGGCCCGCTCGCCACGCCCGTCCAGTACCAGCACCGCGCAGTCGTGGTGGAAGTCGGCGCCGCCGGCGGGTGGCGCGGCGAGCGCGGCCGAGGCTGCG
Organism: Micromonosporaceae bacterium; assembly: GCA_017354595.1. Classification (GTDB taxonomy): domain Bacteria; phylum Actinomycetota; class Actinomycetes; order Mycobacteriales; family Micromonosporaceae; genus DATEJJ01. Next base: position 744 of record JAFMQQ010000641.1, on the reverse strand, counting down.
TGCGCGACGTGGTGCGGCACGAACCGTACCCGGTCGGGGTCCAGCCCGGGCAGCGCGGCGGCCAGGAAGCGCGGCGCCCGCCAGGCGTACTCCACCCGCAGCCAGTCCCACGGGTCGGCCAGACCGAGCCGGTCGGCGGGCAGGCAGAGGCTGGGGTCGTAGGAGTAGGCGACCGCGTCCAGGTCTGCCGGGCGCAGCCCGGCACTGGCCAGGCACCAGCCGGCGGCCAGCTCCGGCAACTCCCAGGCGGAGAAGGGCACCGGCCGCTTGCCGTGCTTGCGCCGGGTGAACCGCTCCTCCTCGGCGGCCGCGACCACCTGGCCATCGACCACGAGCGCCGCCGCCGGATCATGGAAGATCGCGTTGACGCCGAGGACCCTCATGGCGTGCCGGTACCCGCCTGGGAGCGGTTAAACCCCCATCCCGGCAGCGATGGGTGGAGGCGGGTTGGAGTGGGTCGCTATCATGACACGCGGCACCCACGTCACGTGTCGATACCTGAATGTCCTTTGTGGATAGCCGGTGCTGTCGGCGGTGGCCGCCGGTTACCGGTGTGCGGCTGCCGGGAGTAGGAGGTGTTCCGGCTTGGCGTCGGATGAGCAGGAGATCGGCGGGCGGGTGTGGCCGGCGGAGCCTTCTGCCGCGGTCGTCCCGGCCGCCGACGGTGCTGCCGGTACGGTCACCGGCGGGGTTGCCGTGCCGGTGCCGGCGGTCGTCAAGGGCGACCCGCTGCGGCCGGGCCGG
>JAFMQQ010000640.1 GCA_017354595.1 Micromonosporaceae bacterium | reverse complement strand
CACCGCGCGAGCCCGCCGGCCCCTGGCAGGTCGCGGCGGCGGTACCCGATCCGGAGCTGCCGATGCTGACCATCGAGGAGCTGGGGATCCTGCGCGAGGTTCGGGAAGGACCGGGCGGGGTGGCGGTGACGATCACACCGACCTACACCGGCTGCCCGGCGATCGAAGCGATCCGGACCGACATCCTCGCCGCGCTGCGGGACGCCGGCTATCCACAGGCGACAGTCCACATCGAACTGTCTCCGGCCTGGAGCACCGACCAGGTAACCGAGTCGGGCCGGGCGAAGCTGGCCGCGGCCGGGATCGCGCCCCCGGGTCGCGCTGTGCCGGTCAGCCTTACGGTGCGCTGCCCGCGGTGCGGGTCGCCGGAGACCGAGCAACTGTCCCGCTTCGGCGCCACACCATGCCTCGCGCTGTGGCGCTGCCGGTCCTGCGCCGAGCCCTTCGAGCGGGTGAAGCCGCTGTGACGGTCTGGCCGTCCGGTGCCGGGCCGTGGGTGCTGCCCGTTGCCGGCCCGCGGGTGGTGCCACCACGTCGCCACCGCTTTGCTCTGCTTACCGGGACGCAACACCAAAAGGATGACCCACCGCCTCATCCGGACGGTGTTGCGTATGAGTGAGCAGAGCAAAGCAGCGGCGACCCCTTTACCTCCTCCCGCCCGTTCACCGACGGTGGCGGGGCCGGCTGCGCGCCGTCCGCTGTTCCACGAGCTGACCGTGGCCGCGGTCGAACCGCTGACCGATGACGCCGTGGCGGTCGCCCTTGAGGTACCGCCCGGCCTGCGCGACACCTTCGCCTTCCGGCCCGGCCAGCACCTGACCCTGCGCCCGCCCGGCGCCACCGACCGGCGCTCGTACTCGATCTGTTCCACTCCGGACGAACTGGCCGGCCAGGGCCGGCTGCGGATCGGGGTACGGCAGATCCCCGGCGGGGCGCTCTCCGGCTACCTGGTCGGCGCGTCGAGGCCCGGCGACATCGTCGCCGTGCTGCCGCCGCTGGGCAGCTTCACCACCCAGCTCGACCCGGCGCGTACCCGCCACTATGCAGCGGTGGCGGCCGGTTCCGGGATCACCCCGGTGCTCTCCATCGTTGCCACCGCGCTGTGCACCGAGCCGGCCAGCCGGTTCACCGTGCTGTACGGCAACCGGTACACCCGATCGGTGATGTTCGCCGACGAGCTGGCCGACCTGAAGGACCGGTACCGGCACCGGCTGCACCTGGTGCACGCGCTGTCCCGCGAGCCGGGCGGCAGTACGCTGCTCTCCGGCCGGCTGGACCCGACCCGGCTGGAGTCGATCCTCGGTGTCCTGCTCAATCCGTCCACTGTAGACGAGTGGTTCCTATGTGGACCGTACGCGATGGTGGACGGGGCACGCGATGTGCTTGCCAGGCTCGCCAGGCCGGACGCGGCGATACACACCGAGCTGTTCTATGTGGAGGACACGCCACCCGAGCGGGCCGCTGTGACGCCTGAGGTCGGCGCGGCCTGGCTCACGGTCCGGTTCGATGGACGCGAGGCGCGGGTCGCGATGCGTCCAGGCGAGCGGGTACTGGACGCGGCGCTGCGGGTGTGGCCGGAGCTGCCGTACTCGTGTACCGGCGGGGTCTGCGCGACCTGCCGGGCCCGGCTGGTCGGCGGGCAGGTGCGGCTGCAGCGCAACTTCGCGCTGGAGCCGGGCGAGGTGGCCGCTGGTTTCGTACTCACCTGCCAATCGATACCGCTCACTGACGAGCTGGTGGTGGACTATGACATTGCGTAAGACCGGTAGTGTCTTTACCAATCCGAGGCAAACACCAGGCCGAATGCCCCTTGTCAACGACGGCGGGTTCGGCGGAGGCTGTGACTTTGATGACCAGACCCATCGAGGGGCGGCGGTTGGTTCCGCCCGGCCCACCCGATCTGGGCGACCTGCTGCGCAAGGTCGCCCGCGGTGATGAAGCCGCATTCAGTTCGCTGTACGACGCCGTCTCGGCGAGAGTGTTCGGGTTGGTCCGCAGGGTGCTGCGGGACCCGGCCCAGGCCGAGGAGGTCACCCAGGAGGCGTTCGTCGAGGTGTGGCGAACCGCCGGCCGGTACGACCCGGCCAGGGGCTCGGCTACCAGCTGGATCTTCACGATCGCGCACCGCAGGGCCGTCGACCGGGTCCGCTCGGAGCAGGCGAGTGCCGACCGGGTGCGCCGGGTGGCGACCGAGGAGGTGCCCTACGACGAGGTGGTCGAGGAGGCCACCGCCCGGCTTGAGCAGCAGCAGGTGCGCCGCTGCATGCAGAGCCTCACCGAGCTCCAGCGGGAAGCGATCACCCTCGCCTACTACCAGGGGTACACGTACCGGGAAGTGGCGGAACTGCTCGAGGCGGCGCTGCCGACGATCAAGACCAGGATGCGGGACGGCCTGATCCGGCTGCGCGACTGCCTGGGGGTGAGCCTGGCATGAACGTGGACATCCACACGCTGGCCGGTGCGTATGCCGTGGACGCCGTCGACGACCTGGAACGCCGCGCCTTCGACCGGCACCTTGCAGAGTGCGAGGCGTGCGAGATCGAGATCGGGGAGCTGCGCGAGACGCTCGGCCGGGTCGCCGCGTCCAGCAGCATGCCACCGCCACCGCGGCTGAAGGCCACGGTGATGGCGCAGATCTCCCGGACCAGGCAGACCGGCCCAGGACGCGCCAGCACCGGCGGGGCGGGGGCCAGCCGGGCGCGCCGTTGGTCGGTGGCGGCGGCCGCCGCGGTGG
>JAFMQQ010000639.1 GCA_017354595.1 Micromonosporaceae bacterium | reverse complement strand
GTCGAGTACCTTCGCGTTGACCAGGGTCGCGCCGGGAGCGACGCCCTTGTAGAGACCGTTCGAGGCCGCGCCGGTACCGGCCACAATGGACGCTACGTGGGTGCCGTGGCCGAAGTGGTCGACGGTGTCCGGGTCGGTGGTGAAGTTCTTCGCCGCCACCACCTTGCCGGCCAGGTCCGGGTGGGTGTCGTCGATACCGGTGTCCAGGATGGCGACCTTCACGCCGGTACCGTCGAAGCCGGCCGCCCATGCCTGCGGCGCACCGATCTGCGGCACGCTGTCCTTCAGCGATACGTGCACCCGGCCGTTGAGCCAGATCTTCTCGATTGACGCGGCCGGCGAGGCGGTCGCGGTCGGCTGTGCGCCATCGGTCGGGGTCGCCGGGGCGGCGAGCGCGGACCAGAACGAGGCGGCGCCGGCCTTGCTCGCCTTCACCGCGACGGCGTTGATGCTCGCCAGGGTGGTGCCGGCGTTCGTGGCGGGCAGCGCGGGTGCGGCCTGGGCCCGGATCCGGGTCTTCGGGTACTGCACGATCAGCGGCGTGCTCGCCGCGTGTGCGTCGTCGTACCCGTCCTTGACCAGTTGCGTGACGTCGAAGAGTTCCTCATCGAGCTTCCTGGCGGCCAGCAGGGGAACCGCATCGCTCGGGATCACATAGGCGCGCCCGTCGACCGTCCGGTTCTGGTACGAGATCTGGGTGCGGCCGGCTGGAGGGTGCACCGTGGCCACCTGGCGACCGTCGGCGGTCTGCTCCAGCTGGACGACGTCCCCGGTCACCAGGGTGACCGTGTTCCGGGCGACCACTGTGGAGGGTGAGCCGGCGGGGCGGGCCGTGGGATGCGTGGTGGGCGGGGTACCGCTGGCCGGTGCGGCGAGCGACAGGCCGGCGAGGGCGAGCGCAAGCGCCGCCACACCGGCACGAAGATGGGGACCGGGGCGTGGATGCATCGGCTTCTCCAAAACACACGCGGTTCGGGGGTCGGGTGTGTGCTGGCCAGTTGCGGGTGACGGGGGCTGTGGGGGTACGGGGGGATCTGATTGATCATGTCAAATAGTGAGTCATCTCGACAAGCCTCGCGGATGTCAACCGGCGTAGTCTCAGGTCGTGATTGCTCCGGCGACCGGGCCCGGCGCCAGCCGCCGGTTCCGCATCGGTAGTGCGCTGGCCGGCCTGGCCGTGGTGGCCGGGCTACTGGTCGTGGTCCCATCGAGCGTGGCGGCGGCCGAGGCCATCGAACTCACTGGTCATCGCGCGACCATCGAGGTGCTCTCCAGCCTGCCGCAGCAGGTGACCGGCGAGGACGCGCTGATCCAGGTCCGGTTGAGCCCGAAGGTGGATCTGGCTCAGGTTCTGGTCACCCGCAACGGCACCGACATCACCGCGACGCTGGCCTGGGATCCCGCCACCCGCGCGCTGACCGGCCTGGTGACCGGGCTGGTGGTCGGCGACAACGAGCTCGCGGTGGCGGTGGACCGGGCGCCCGCCGCACGGCTGGCGGTGCGCGACTACCCGATCTCCGGCCCGATCTTCGCCGGACCCAAGCAGTACCCGTTCCTGTGCCGTACCGAGAGCCAGGGACTGGGGCAGCCGTTGGTGGACAACCAGGACCAGCAGGGCATGCGGGTCTACGCGCTGGATCCGGCCGGCAACAAGACCAGCACTGTGGTCGGGTGGAGCAGGGACTGCGCGGCACCGACGGTCGTCGACTACCTGTACAAGTCAACCGCGGGTGGGTTCAAGCCGTTGCCTGCTGACGCGGCGACCAACCGGCCGGCCGACCTGGCGACAACGACCACTTTGGACGGTCGTACCGTCGACTACGTGGTACGCCGGGAGCGTGGCACGATCGACCGGTTCATCTACAGCGTCGCGATGCTCGCGCCGCTGGGCGAGCCGGACGGTCGCCACCATCCGGACGACTCGGAGTGGAACCGCCGGCTGCTGTACTACTTCGACGGTGGCGTCGCCATCGGGCACGACCAGGGCTCGATCCCGTCCGGCGCGCTCTACGACGCCGGCCTGGCCAAGGGGTACGCGGTGCTGACCTCCAGCGGGCTGCGTACCAACACGCACTACAACCTGGTACTCGGCGGCGAGACCGCGCTGATGGTCAAGGAGCACTTCATCAAGGGCCACGGAGTGCCGCTGTACACCGTGGGCGTCGGCGGCTCCGGTGGCGCCATCCAGCAGTACATCTACGGCCAGAACTACGGCACCCGGGTGATCGACGCGGCGATACCGCAGTACTCGTACCCGGACATGGTGACCCAGACCATCCACATCTCCGACTGCGAGCTGCTCGAGTACTACATGGACGTCACCGACGCCGCGAACCCGAAGTGGCGGCAGTGGAGCAACCGCAGCCTGCTGGAGGGGTTGAACGCCAGCGACACCGTGCCCAACCCGTACCGGGGCGGCGCGCCCGGGTCGACCGAGTGCGTGACCGGCTGGCGCGGACTGACACCGCTGGCCAACAATCCTTTGTGGACACAGCTCGATCCACTGTGGTCACAGATGGATCCGCCGGGGGTGGCGCAGACCGTACAGTGGACGCACTGGGACGACCTGGTCAACATCTACGGTCTGGGTCCCGACGGCTACGCCAACTCCACCTTCGACAACGTCGGTGTGCAGTACGGCCTGACCGCGCTGACCGGCGGCCAGCTCACGCCGGCCGAGTTCCTCGACCTGAACGCCAAGGTGGGCAGCTGGAAGCCGGCCAGCCAGATGGTGCAGGAG
>JAFMQQ010000638.1 GCA_017354595.1 Micromonosporaceae bacterium | reverse complement strand
CCCGCGGTCGAAGGGCACGGCGTGAAGCTGACCCCATCCTGACCGCGCGTTCCGGAGACCTCGACATTGAGGGTCGCGAACGTGTTCGCCAGATCGGGGAGCGCCAGCTGGCCCAGCCCCAGCAACGTGGACAGATCCGCGGCAAGTTGTGCCGACGTGGTCACCGTTCACTCCTCCGAAGCTGCAGCCCGACCCGGACCACCTCACGGGTGGCCGGAGTCGGCGTCGATGTGGTCGCTTCGGCGGCGGGATGCCGGGGGATGCCAAGGCCGTAGATGTCGTCACGGATGCGCAGCATCCGGAACCGGTACCTGGCCAGCAGAGTCTCTACCGCGGCATGCAGTTCGTCCAGGAACTGCCCTTCGGAGAGCCGGCCCAGCGCCCCGGCCGCGATCGTCACCTTCCAGGAGGCCAGAGCATGCGTACGCAACGACACGTGCTCCTCCGGGGAGGACGCCTCGACCACGATCTCGGCCAGCTCCTGGAGGTAGCGCCGCCGCTCCGGCGTGTCGGTGACTCCCTCGCCGTGGGTGCGGAAGTCGCCGTCCGCACGCGCGTAGTAGAAGTCGATCGTCTCGCTCACATCCCGGGCGTACCGGGTCCACGCCAGCCTCGCCATCTGCTCAAGCTGGTGCGCCAGGGCGGTCTCGCCGTACCGGCGGTACACCCCGGGTTGGAATGACACGCTCACCGTGGTGCCGCGGTCGCCAACGACTGCCTCGACGCGGCCGTCCGGCGACCTGGCGCTGACCACCAGGGCGTCCAACCGATCTGCAAGCTCACCCATCTCCGTGCCCCCTCACCATGAGACCAACCAACGGTAGGAGGCGGAGCCTGAGTGGACACGTCGTCAATATCGACGACGCCGGCCAGTGCAACGCCCGGACAACAGGCGATCAAGACGATCGCATAGCCCGGCCCGGCTACCTGCCGGAGCACCCCGGGGGCGGCCATGTGTCCGGCAGGCACCAGGCGACGCCGGTGCGGCTGGCGCAGAGGCGGATCGTCCACAGTAGTCACCGGGCAGACGTTGACGGCGCGCCACGCGTGCATGCGGCCGACTCGATGCCGGCGGCCAGATTCCGCCCCATCGACCTGGCCATTGTCGGACTCCGGACCGGGGTGACGACTCCGGACCCGGTGACAGGACGGGTGCGGGCGGCACGCTCGCGGCAGGTGCTCAGGTACCGTCGCGTCAGGGCAGGAAGACGCGGTGGCTGACCAGTGGGCCGGGCCGGAACGGGACGTATGCCGGGCTGTCGCCCAGCCCCAGAGCGAGCGCGGCAGCCTGCAGGCTCTCGGTCGTGGCGGCGTGGTCCCAGTGCCCCGTGATCACCCGGTGGGACACCGCCTGCAGGCCGGCGATCAGCTCCGAGGAGGTGAAGGCGCAGTGCCCGCGCCGCGCAACATACGCCTGGCGCAGCAGGGGCGCGTCACCGGCCATGGCGACCTGCCGGGCGTAGCCGTTCTCGTACTCCACCGGGGCGAGCTGGTCGTAGATGGTGTGCAGATCCAGTACCGGAACATCCAAATGCCCGGTGGGTACTGAGGTACGGGCCAGCCATCCGATCGCCGCCGCGTCGGCGCGTACCGCCGCGTGCCGGGTCAGGTCGGCCAGGTCGGAACGCAGGTCCAGCCCGGCCTCCCGGTACAGCGCCGCCACGGTGTCGCGGTATGGCGACCGGGCCATCAGGCCCGCGTAGTCCACACCCACGTTCCAGGAACCGTTGCCGCCGGCCGCCACTTCAATGAAGTACCGGGCCGGCATGATGAACGGCAAGGTACCCACGAGCCAGTCGAACTGGGCCAGCGCGATACCGTCCGGGTCGGCGGGTGGCTGCGCCTGCTGCGGTGCCCAGGTGGGCATGTTCAGCAGCGCGGTGCCCAGCGCGACCCGGGCCCGACCCGCGGCACTCGCCTGCGCGTTGGTGGCCAATGTGGACAGTTGCGCGGCCGCGGCCGCGCCCTCACCGGGGTTCGCATAGCCGACGAGCTTCACCGGTTGGTCCGGTGCCAGCAGTTGGTTGAGCGCGTACTCGGCGTCGAGTTCGTAGTTGTTCAGGTCGATACCACCGCCGACCAGTCCGCAGGTGGACAGCACCCCGTCCAGCCGGCCGCGGCCCTGCTGCGCCTCCAGCGCGCTGATCAGGCCGCCCATCGAGGTACCCAGCGCGAGTGCCAGCGTCGGTTGCCCGATGATCCGTTCCACCGCGGCGAGGCTGGCGAACTGGTCACGCACCGCGCTACCCAGCGCCCACAGCGATCCGTTCGGGTCGTACGACGAGCCGACCAACGCGTACCCGCGGGCCAGCAGCGCCTGGGCGGTGGCCGGATCCGGTGAATCAGCCGGAGCCAGCGTGCCGAAGCCGTGGCTGTAGAGCACGAGGGGGCCATGCCAACCGGCGGGGACATCGGCGATCCACGTGGCGCCGTCGGGAAGCGTCCCGGTGTAGTGGGCGGGGGCCGTCTCCGCCCGGGCGGCGCCGCCCGGCACCACGCCCAGGAGAGCTAGGCAGGCACACAGCGTCGCGGTCAGCAGTCGGTGTCGGGTCACGAGGACCTCCAAGCGGGGTGTTCAGTATGTACGCAATCGGGAAAGCTGAGGTCGAGACGGGCGGCCCCGCGTGATGCGCGGCTCCCGTACCGGTCGTGTGTGCGGTCATTGGCTGTCAGGCAGTTGAACCACGCCGGCCTGTATCGGACCATTTTCGGCGTAGTACGGACCTGTCACAACGAAGAC
>JAFMQQ010000637.1 GCA_017354595.1 Micromonosporaceae bacterium | reverse complement strand
GCTCGGCGAAGTGCCGGGCCAGCTGGGTCATCAGCCGTACCCCGGAGGAGGCGAGCGGGTGCCCGACCGCGATCGCCCCGCCCCACGGGTTGACCCGATCGTCGTCCTCGGCGATCCCGAAGTGGTCGAGCAGGGCCAGCACCTGTACCGCGAAGGCCTCGTTCAGCTCGAAGAGGCCAATCTCCGAAATGGAGAGTCCGGCCAGCCGGAGCGCCTTCTCGGTGGACGGGATCGGACCGTACCCCATCACCTCCGGCTCGACCCCGGCGAAGGCGTAGCTGACCAGGCGCATCGCCACCGGAAGGCTCAGCTCGCGCGCGACATCCTCGGCGGCGAGCAGGCAGGCGGTGGCACCGTCGTTCAGCCCCGCCGAGTTGCCCGCGGTGACCTTCCCATGTGGACGGAACGGCGTGCGTAGCGTGGCGAGCTTCTCCATGCTGGTATCCCGCGGTGCTTCGTCCACTGTGGCCAGTCCCCAACCGGCCTCCGGGTCGCGTACCGCCACCGGTACCAGATCGGGCTGCAGCTTGCCGTTGGCGTACGCCTTGGCGGTCTTGACCTGGCTGGCCAGCGCGTACCGGTCGGCGCGCTGCTTGGTGATGCCGGGCAGCCGGTCGTGCAGGTTCTCCGCGGTGGAGCCCATCACCAGTGCGGACGGGTCGACCAGCTTCTCGGCCAGGATGCGCGGGTTGGGGTCGACGCCCTCGCCCATCGGGTGGTGCCCCATGTGCTCGACGCCGCCGGCGATCGCCACGTCATAGGCGCCGATGGCGATACCGCCGGCGATCGTGGTCACCGCGGTCATCGCGCCGGCGCACATCCGGTCGATCGCGAAGCCGGGTACCGACCGGGGCAGCCCGGCGAGCAGGGCGGCGGTGCGGCCGATGGTCAGCCCCTGGTCGCCGATCTGGGTGGTGGCCGCGACCGCGACCTCGTCCACCCGCTCGGGTGGCAGGCTCGGATGCCGGCGCAGCAGTTCCCGGATGCACCGGATCACCAGGTCGTCGGCTCGGGTGTTGGCGTACAACCCGCCGGCCTTGCCGAACGGGGTACGGACGCCGTCGACGAATACAACATCGCGGACTTGACGCATGCCTGGATGCTACCCGTGGGTAACCTCAACTGCTAGCCGGGTCGGGGAGCGCGGCGGACAGGGGCTCGGCGGTCAGGTCGATCTGCCACTGCCGGGCGCCGTACCGGGCCAGTGCCGCGCGTACCTCCCCGGGCGGCGGCGGCTCCCATGCCAGGCGCCGTACCGCGTCCGGGGCGAGCAGGTTCTCCGGCGGCAGCCGGTGCAGCGCGGCGAGCCCGTTGACCACCTCACGGCACCGGGCCAGCCGCTGCGCGGCGACCGGATCGCGCTCGGCCCAGCGGTGCGGTGGCGGTGGCCCGTCGCTGGGTGGGGTGCCGGGCAGTTGCGCCGCGGGGAGTTCGCGCGCTTGGTCCAGCGCGGTCAACCAGGTGCGGGTGAGCCGGCGTACCGAGCGGCCACCGAACCCGGGCAGCGCGATCAGGCTGCCCTCGTCCTTCGGGTCCGCCTCGGCGGCCGCGATGATCGCCGCGTCGGGCAGGATCCGGCCGGGTGCGATGTCGCGGCGGGCGGCGATCTCGTCCCGGGCGTACCACAGCGCCCGGACCCGGGCCAGCCCCCGCGGACCGCGTACCCGGTGGATGCCCGAGGTGCGCCGCCACGGATCGGGGCGTGGCCGGCTCGGCGATCCGCCGTTCGCGACCAGCGCGACGAACTCCTGCCTGGCCCACTCCGCCTTGCCCGTCTCGACCAGCTCAGCGGCGAGGATGTCGCGCAGGGCGACCAGCAGCTCCACGTCGAGTGCGGCGTAGGTGAGCCAGGCGGCTGGCAGTGGCCGGGTGGACCAGTCGGCGGCCGAATGGTGCTTCTCCAGGCTGAGACCGAGCAGCTGCTCGGTGAGTGCCGCGAGCCCCACCCGCTCGTACCCGAGCAGGCGCGCGGCCAGCTCGGTGTCGAAGATGCGAACCGGGCACAGCCCGATCTCGGTGAGGCACGGCAGATCCTGGCTCGCCGCATGCAGTACCCACTCGGCGTCGGCGATCGCCTCCTGCAGGACGGTGAGACTGGTGAAGGCGAGCGGATCGACCAGCGCGGTACCGGCTCCGGTGCGGCGCAGCTGTACCAGGTAGGCCCGGTGGGTGTACCGGTAGCCGGAGGCGCGCTCGGCATCCACGGCGACCGGTCCGGTACCGGCGGCGAAGCGCGCCGCGATCCGGGCCAGCTCCTTGGCGCCGGTGACCGGCTCGGGGGTACCTTCGCGCGGCGCGGTCAGCGGGATGGCGTCTGGGCTGCTCGGCGGGGTACTGGTCGGGGCCGGCTCGGTCACCATCCCAACTTACGTGGTCTTGGCCGCGGCCAAGGACACGTCGCCCGGCGCGCCAGGCTCGCCGGCGCTCCGGCTGGCGGCTGGCACCGGCTGGTGAGATGGGTCGAGGCGGCGGTACTTTGCTCGGTGCCGACTTTGCTCGGTGCCGATGTGCGTGGTTCGCTGGGACTACCGTGTGCAGAAAGCCAGGGAGGACTTGCGCGTAATGGGGCCTGGGTACGAGCCGATGGATCCAACCGAGGCTGGCCAACTGTCACCGATCGGCTACCCACCCGCGCACCCGATACCCGCCCAGCCGATCCCCGGGCAGCCGAGCCCCACGCCGCCGGGGCCTGGCTTTGGAGGTGCCCCCCAGGGCGCGCGCCGCAGGGCCGGGCGCCGGTCGC
>JAFMQQ010000134.1 GCA_017354595.1 Micromonosporaceae bacterium | reverse complement strand
CCTTCGACCACCACGAGGCGCACCCGGACTTCATCCGCCTGGTCAGCATCGAGAACGTCCACCACGGTGAGCACATCGCACAACTGGCCAGCCTGCGCCACCTCAACACCGCGGCGATCGATCTCATCGACGAGATCCTGGCTCGGGGTCGCGCGCAGCAGCTCTTCCGCGAGGACATCGACGCGATCGATGTACATATGATGATCAGTGCGTTCTGTGTCTTCCGGGTCGCCAACCGGTACACCTTCGGCACGCTCTTCGGCCGCGACCTGGTCGATGCGAAGCTGCGCGGCCGGTACCGCAGGATGCTCGGCGAGATGATCGTCGCGTACCTCACCGGCCGGTGAAGGTACGCGTCCTCGGTACCGCCGCCGGTGGCGGCCTGCCCCAATGGAACTGCGGCTGCCCATCCTGTACGAAAGCCCGAGCCGAGGGCACCGCCCGAACCCAGGACTGCCTCGCGATCAGCGGGGACGGCCGGGCGTGGTACCTGGTCAACGCCTCCCCCGACCTACGCACCCAACTGCTGGGCGCACCCGAGCTGATGCCACCCGAAGGTAGCCGGGACAGCCCGCTGCGCGGCGTCCTCCTGACCAGCGCCGAACTGGACCACACGCTCGGCCTGCTGTCGCTCCGCGAGGCGGCCGGCCGGTTGGCGATCTACGCGACCCAGCCGGTACGCGCCGCCCTGCACGCCGACTTCCCGGTCGGTCCGCTCCTCGCCAGCTATTCCACTGTGGACTGGCGCGTCGTGCGGCCAGCGGAGACCGTACCGCTGGAGGGCGCTTTGCGGGCCACCGCGGTCGCCCTGTCGGCCAAGCGACCCCGGTACGCCACCGGCCGGTCCCGCCCGGACTGGACCGTGGCCTACCGCTTCACTGACGCCGCCGGCGCCGTCCTGGTGTACGCGCCCGGACTGGCGGCCCCGACCACCGCCTTCGCCGACACGATCGACGGCGCGGACGTGGTCCTGCTGGACGGGACCTTCGCCACCGCTGCGGAGATGGGGCCGGGGTCGGCGACCCGGATGGGCCACCTGCCCATCGAGGAGTCCCTGCCATTTCTGCGGGCGCACCCCGGCCCGCGCTACCTGTACACCCACCTGAACAACACCAACCCGGTGGGCCACCCCGACGACCCGCGGCGTGCCCTGCTCGCCCAGGCCAACGCTGGCGTGGCAACCGACGGACAGGTGCTGGAGCTGTAGCCAGAAACTCCCTCGCCGAGACCGCTTAGCGGTACATATGGACCACTAAGCGGACTCGGTGCTACCGTACCGACTGTCGCCGTCTTCAGCCAGTGGGCGGTCGACATGGATCGTCCGAAGGACGCCAGCCGCGGGCCGCCCGGCCACCCCATCGCGAGGGCAGCCAGGTCCGCCGAACCCCCCGCGCGTCCTCGCCGTGCCCGGCGAGCCCGGCGTGCAAGGGCTCAACCGGCCGGGTGCGGTCCAGCAACGCGACGAGGGACGACCCGGCACGGCAGGAGGAGAAGGCGTATGCAGCATCGACCGCTTGAGGGTGTTCGGGTCGTCGACCTGACCAACGTCCTCGCCGGGCCATACTGCAGCTACCAGCTGATGTTGCTCGGCGCCGAGGTCATCAAAATCGAGGTGCCGCAGCGCGGCGACCTCGCCCGCCACCTCGGCCCCGACCGACAGCTGAACGCCGAGGGCATTGGTGCCTCCTTCCTCGCCCAGAACGCCGGCAAACGCTCCATCGAACTCGACCTGAAGAACAGCGCCGACCGCGGCGTCTTCGAGGACTTTGTGCGCGGCGCCGATGTCCTGCTGGAGAATTTCCGAGCCGGCGTGTTGGCCCGGATGGGACTCGATTGGGCCCGGCTACGCGGACTCAACCCCCGCCTCATCTACTGCGCCATCTCGGGCTTCGGGCAGACCGGACCGATGAGCCAGGCGCCGGCCTACGACCAGATCATCCAAGGGCTGTCCGGAATGATGAGCATCACCGGTACCGCTGACAGCGCCCCACTCCGCGTCGGCTTCCCCATCTGCGACACAGTCGGCGGCCTGGTCGCCGCGCTCGCGATCGCCGCGGCCCTGTTCGGCCGCGAACAGACTAGCGAAGGCTGCATGCTCGACGTGTCCATGCTGGAGGCGTCGGTCTCCGCCATGGGCTGGGCGGTCTCCAACTATCTCATCAGCGGTGTCGCGCCCGAGCCGATGGGAGACCAGAACGCCACCGCCGCTCCGTCAGGCACCTTCGACGCCGCCGATGGTCCGCTCAACATCGCCGCGAACCGGCAGGAACAGTTCGAAACCTTGTGCCGGTTGGTAGAGCGTCCAGACCTTCTGACGGATCCACGCTTCGCCGACCCGGAGGTGCGTAAACAACACCGCGACCAACTCAACGACGAACTCAACCCCGCGCTGGCCGGCCGAACCGCCCTGCAATGGGAGCAGATCCTCTCGGCGGCCGGAGTACCCGCGGCACGGATCCTCAGCGTCCCCCAAGCGATGGCACTGGACCAGCTGCACCACCGTGGCTTCCTCACCGACCTTCCCTACCCCGACCGATCCGGCAGACGCCTGCGGGTCACCGGCAACGGGGTACAGATCAACGGTCACGCGCCCCAACCCACCGATTCCCCGCCACTGCTCGGCCAGCACAACGATGAACGCGACGCGTTGCTCACCCAGTGGCTGGGCACCGGCGCGGGTTCCGACCGGGTCATCGCCCAACCGGCAGGTACCGACCAGAACCTTGCCGAGGAGGCGACCGCACCGTGAAAGATGACCACCACGCGGCGGCAGATTGGTGGGGTACAGCAGTCTCACGCATCGAACCCGGCGTCATCGAGTTGCGCGGCAGGCCCGTGCAGGATCTCATCGGCAGCATCAGCATACCTGCGATGATCTGGCTGCTGCTGCGCGGCGAGCTGCCCAACGCTCGACAGGCCGCGCTGCTGGAGGCGGCCCTGGTCGCCGGCGTCGACCACGGTCCCCACGCGCCCTCGATCGCCATCGCCAGGATGGCCGTCACCTGCGGGGTGGCGCTGAACAACGCCATGGCCAGCGGTATCAACGCGCTCGGCGACGCACATGGCGGTGCTGGTGAGCAATGTGTGGAGATGCTCGAGCAGATCGTGGTCCGCGAACATGAGGGGACCGACCGGGAAGCGGCGGTCGACGCGGTCGTCTCCGCGTGGCGGATTCGGTCACGCTACCTACCAGGGTTCGGCCACCGGTTCCACTCCCACGATCCCCGACGCGATCCGCTTCTGTCTCTTGTGGACCATGCGGTCGCGGAAGGTACCGTCGCCGGCGACCATTTGCGGGCGGCCCGTGGCGTCGAATCCGCCCTCAACCGGGGCCGCAGTAGACCGGTGCCGATGAACATTGACGGCGCGACAGCGGTCATCTACGCGGAGCTGGGATTTCCCGCGCCCCTCGCCCGCGGCCTGTTCGTGCTCAGCCGCAGTATCGGCATCCTCGCCCACGCATGGGAGGAGAGCCAGCAAGGGCGGCGCAACAAGGGCCCGATCCCACCCTCGATCCTGCCTACCTATCTGGGCTGAGCCGCGGATCGTCCGGCCTAACTTGGCGGATTCCGTGCGATGCGGGCTTCAGGCCCACCCGTCTGCCCGGCCGTGTCGCCCGCGCTACTGGCGTCCGCCATGTTGGTGGCTGGTCGTTCGCTCGAACCCAACCGATCGCATTGATGACGGTGGATTGAGCTTGCCGGGCCCTACCGCGGAGGGGGACCCGCTCCGCAATACTGATAGTCGTGTACGAAGCCCTCTTCGCACTGGCTGGGACCGCCCTCGGCATTGGGGGGACGCTGCTGGCTGACCTCGTCCGGTCCCGTAACGACGACCGCCGGGACCGTCGCGAGCAGCTCAGATCGGCCTGTGTCGATTTCACCACCGCTCTCGTTGAGATCCGGCAGGCGTACTGGGGCCGAGCGTACGGGGAGAACCACGAGGTCCGGCGGACGGCGCTGCAGCGCGCTCACGATGTGGCCCGGGCCGGTTACGAACGGCTGCGGTTGAGCACGTCGTCGCTGACCGTGCAAGAGGAGGCACGGTTCGCGCTCCGGTACGCGTACGGGCTGTTGCGCCAGTTCGAAGGGCTGCCACCGCGGCCCGACGAGATCGACACTGGCCCGATCGATCAACTCGATGAGCGCTTAGTTCGCTTGTATACAGCGGTTCGGCGAGAGTTGGGCACCCCAGATCCGGAACGGATCCTCTCCGAGCGGACGTTCCTGGACGCCCTACCGCCCGGTGCGGCGGTCGACTGACCACAATGCGCGATCCCTCACGGACGGCGGAGTCACCACGCGGAGCACTCTCGACGATCAACCCGGCATCGACACGCATGACTCGCCAACAATATCCGGACGCCGATAAATCACACGACATGATCCCGTGGACAGCGACAGGTTCGCGTGGACAGGACAGCGCGCGCCTTGGCGCGCGGAATCGGATGGCCCGGCGTGGCGCTCGGAGCAAGCTATAGATCCGGAACCGGATCTGTCCCGACCGGGCGCGGTCCGGCCTCATTCAGTCCCTTGTGGACGGCAGGAGCTGCGCCGAGGGTGGCGTACGCGGCGGCCGGCGCAGCGTAGCCGGCAACGAGTCCGTCAACCGTTTGGGCCCAGCGTTGTGCGCATGGCTGGACCCGATGAGAGCCGCGCTGCCGTGCCGCTGCTGACATCGCGTGGCCGGGACCGCGCGCACCTACGCGCCGGGCGGGCGCGCCGGCTCAATGCGCGGTTCACCGATGCGGAGCTGGCCGAGATCGGAACCGCCGCCGTCGGGCCGGCATGACACCGACCGGCTTCCTCGCCGAGGCCGGGCTGGCCGCCGCACGCGGCACCGCACCGGCCGCGCTGCCCCCCAGCCGTGAGGCGCTGGCCGAGTTGCAGAGCGAGCTGTTCGCCGCCCGGGCCTCCCTGGGCCGCATCGGCACCAACCTCAACCAGGCCATCGCGGCACTCAACACCACCGGCGAGGCCCCGGCGTGGTTGGCGCACGTCGTGCAGCTGTGCGAGCGGCGGATGGACGCCCTGGATGAGGTCATCTCGCGGATCGACCGCAGCTTGCGGTGATCCCGAACATCGTCCGTGGTACCCGGGTCGGTGGGCTGATCCGATATCTGTACGGGCCGGGCAAGCGGGAGGAGCATGTCAACCCGCACCTGGTCGCCGCGTGGGACGGTGCCGGGCGACTGTCCAAACTGGAGCCTCTGGTCGGGGTGGACGGGAGGCGGGACTTCCGCCAGCTGATCGACCTGCTGGAGCAGCCGGTCCACAACGCGCGCAACCCGCCACGCAAACATGTGTGGCACTGCTCGATCCGTACCGATCCGACCGACCGGTGGCTGACCGACGAGCAGTGGGCGCACATCGGTGGCGAGGTGATGGCCGCCGTCGGGCTCGCGCCGCACGGCGACCCCAAGGCGGTGCGGTGGGTGGCGATCCGGCACGGCCCGGACCATATCCACATCGTGGCCACGCTGGTGCGGCAGGACCGGCGTACCGCGTGGGGACGCAACGACTACTGGTTGGCCCAGGCCGCCTGCCGCGATCTGGAGCGACGGTACGGGCTGCGCCGGCTCGGCCCAGCAGACCGGACCGGGCACCGCCGGCCGACCGCTCCTGAACTGAACAAGGCCCGCCGTACCGGCCGCCGGGAAACCAGCCGGGACCGGCTGCGCCGCGAGGTCCGTTTCGCCGCGGCCACCGCCGGCGGCGAAGGCGAGTTCTTCGCCCTGCTACACCAGGCCGGGCTGCTCGCGCGGGCCCGCACCAGCAGCATCCATCCCGACCAGATCACCGGGTACGCCGTCGCCACGCCCGACGACACCACAGCCACCGGCGAACCGGTCTGGTACAGCGGCGGGAAACTGGCCACGGACCTGACCCTGCCGCAGCTGCGCAGCCGGTGGGGCCAGCCGGCCGCAGCGGCCGATTCTGCGACGCGGGTACAGCGCCGGAAACCCGGCGTCGTACCGGTTGTCTGTCATACTTCTGCGCTGCCCACAGCCGACGGTTGCACCGTCGTCCGCTCACTCACGGCCGCCCGCCTACCGCTGCTTACGTGTACGCAGCCGGTGTTCGTCGAACCACCTTCGGCACCAGGCATTGCCGCCTTCGGTGCCCACTGTGTCCGGGCCCTGCTGCGGCTACCTCTGATGAGCGACAAGCCACGGACGCCGAATACCTATGCTGCGACATCAACTGGCATGCTGGAGCGGCAGCTACGCGGCCAACGAAGTATTGCTTGATCAGGTGGCGGCGACGGTGAGGCGGTTCCAGTGGGCGCCGTCGTCGCTGCGGTACAGCCCGCCGCCGGCCACGCCGGTGTTTGTGACGATCCACAGCACCCCGTCCCCGACGGGACAGATGCCGCTGATGTGTTCCTCGTCCGGCAGTGGTACCGGCAGGTGCCGCCACGGCCCGGCCAGGTCGTCGCTGACCCACAGGTCGTGGCCGCACCCGCCCCACAGGCGCCGGTCCGGTGCGGGTACCAGCAGATCGGGTCCGTTGTCGGCGGGGGGCATGGGCAGCCGGATCGGGTCGGCCCAACCGTCTTTGGTCTGTTGGTAGCCGTAGCTGCCTTCCCAGCGGGGGCGGGGACGGCTTGCCGGGTGGGTCGGGGAGACCGCGCTCAGCATGAGCAGGTCCGGGCCGACCGGGTACAGCTGCGTCATCGCGCCCGGCGGTAGGCGCGGCGGCGGTGCCAGATGTTGCCGGTTCCAGGTGTGGCCTCCGTCGCTCGTGCGGTACAGGATGTCAGCGCGAAGCCGGTCCTCGGCGATGAGCATCCCGTCGCGGGGGGAGAAGAAGCGCACCCTGATAAGCGGCAGGTCGCCGGCTCCGTCGACCCGGCTCCAGCTGGCCCCGCCATCGGCGCTGCGGGCGGCATCCGTCCTCGGGTAGGCGCCCGGAACACTGATCAGCACCCAGATCTCGGCCGGGCTCAGGAAATGCACGCCGCCGGCCTGCGGGTCTGGCGGGGACCTGAGCGTCCATGTCTGCCCGGCGTCCTGCGTCCCGGCCAGGAACGGATGGGGGGGTTGGCCGGCCGCGACCGGCTGCCCGTTGATCACGTTGGCGACCGTCGGCCACAACCCGAAGACCAGCGCCGCTTGCTGGGTGTCAAACGGCTGGAGCTGCCACGGGCGGGTACCGGGCCAGGCCAGCTGGCTGGTCCAGGTGACACCGCCATCCTCGGTGCGCAGCAGCGCGAAGCTCGGCGGGGTGTAGCTGCCCACGGCCGCCCACCCGGTCGTGGCGGAGACGAAGCCCGCGGTGTGGACGGGAAGGCCGGCCACCGGCCGGGGGGCTCGGGCCGCGTACACCGTGATCGGCGCCGCCAGCGCCGGGACCTGTCGCCAACCTCCGCTGATCGGCTCGCTCGCCGGCCGTACCGGTCCAGCCACGGTGACATCATCGCCCATGCGGTCCCTGGCCGGTGACCGGCACCGGCCAGGGACACACCGTCAGAGGGAGAACGCAAGGCTGAACAGGGCGCCGGCACCGGCGAAGGACGGGGCGTCGTCAAGAATGCCGACCCCTCCGGTGAAGAAGTCCTCCGCGATGGTTCCGACAATGAGCAGCGCGCCGACCGTGACCAGGC
>JAFMQQ010000636.1 GCA_017354595.1 Micromonosporaceae bacterium | reverse complement strand
TCGGAGTGCCAACTTCCCGGGGCCGGAAACTGAACGGATCTTCAAAGGCTCCGCCAGGCTGTGTCCCGGCCCACCCTGTCTGCCATGCTGGACGCAGCGGCGATGGGGCCGCGGCGCCGCATACCCTGCGGTGAGCAGTCCCGGAGCCGGGCACTCCCCCGCCCACTTCTCCACACCCAAGGAGATAGGGCGGCAACCGCCAACCACGCGCCCGGCAGGGTCACCCCGCTGCCGAGCACACACCGAGGGAGAGGCTGATGGCGATGGCCCACACAGCGGGCGCCGACCGCCCCGGCGGGTTGGACGAACCCGACTTCGTCCAGTTGCTGAGCCCCGAAGGGGAGCGGCTCCACCATCCCGATTACGACGTCGACTTCAGCGACGAACAGCTGCGCCAGATGTACCGCGACGTGACCGCGGTACGGCGCCTGGACACCGAGGCCAGCGCGCTGCAACGGCAGGGCGAGCTGGCGATCTGGGCGAGCCTGCTGGGTCAGGAGGCGGCGCAGGTCGGCGCGGGCCATGCGCTCCGGCCGCGGGACATGGTCTTCCCCACCTACCGCGAGCATGCCGTGCTCTACTGCCGCGGTATCGACCCGATCAAGCCACTGAGCCTGTTCCGCGGTGCCGACCAGGGCGGCTGGGATCCGGACGAGCACCGGTTCAACATGTACACCATCGTGATCGGGGCGCAGACCCTGCACGCTACCGGATACGCGATGGGCATCGCCAAGGATGGCAAGGTCGGCAACGGCGACGGCGAA
Source organism: Micromonosporaceae bacterium (assembly GCA_017354595.1). Taxonomy (GTDB): domain Bacteria; phylum Actinomycetota; class Actinomycetes; order Mycobacteriales; family Micromonosporaceae; genus DATEJJ01. The sequence goes on along the minus strand of JAFMQQ010000636.1, from coordinate 1,981 downwards.
GCCGTACTCGCCTTCTTCGGCGACGGCGCGAGCAGCCAGGGCGACGTGAACGAGGCATTCGTCTGGGCCAGCGTCTTCCACGCCCCGATCGTCTTCTTCTGCCAGAACAACCAGTACGCGATCTCAGCGCCGATCGAGCGGCAGACCCGGGTACCGCTGTACCGCCGCTCCGCGGGGTTCGGCTTCCCCGGCGTCCGGGTGGACGGCAACGACGTGCTAGCCAGCTACGCGGTCACCAAGACGGCTCTGGACCAGGCCCGGCTGGGGCAGGGGCCGACGCTCATCGAGGCGTACACCTACCGGATGGGCGCGCACACCAGCTCCGACGACCCCACCCGGTACCGCATCGCGTCCGAAGTGGAGTCCTGGCAGGCGAAGGATCCGATCCTGCGGCTGCGCCGGTACCTGACCGCGGAGGGAATCGGCGACGACGCGTTCTTCGCCGAGGTGGAGGCGCAGGCCACCCGGGAGGCGATGCAGTTGCGCGAGCGGGTGCTGGCGATGCCCGACCCGGAACCGCTGTCCATCTTCGACCATGTGTACCCGGACGGTTCCCCGCTGGTCGATGCCGAACGCGACCAGTACGCCCGCTACCTGGCCGGCTTCGCCGAGGAGGTGGCGTGACCATGGCCGAGACACTCACCATCGGCAGGGCGCTCAATGCCGGCCTGCGGCGCGCGCTGGAGGACGACGCCAAGGTACTCATCATGGGCGAGGACATCGGCCGGCTGGGCGGCGTCTTCCGGATCACCGACGGGCTGCAGAAGGACTTCGGCGAGGACCGGGTCTTCGACACTCCGCTCGCCGAGTCGGGCATCGTGGGCACCGCGATCGGACTTGCCCTGCGCGGGTACCGGCCGGTGTGTGAGATCCAGTTCGACGGCTTCGTCTTCCCCGCGTACGACCAGATCGTCTCGCAGGTGGCCAAGTACTGCTTCCGGTCGCGGGGCAACGTGCGGCTACCGATCGTCATCCGGATACCCTTCGGCGGCGGTATCGGCGCCGTCGAACACCACTCCGAGTCGCCCGAGGCATACTTCGCGCACACCGCCGGGTTGAAGGTGGTCAGCTGCGCCACGCCCGAGGATGCGTACTGGATGATCCAGCAGTCGATCGCCTCGGACGATCCGATCATCTTCTTCGAGCCGAAGCGGCGGTACTGGGAGAAGGGCCCGGTCGAGCTGGCGGCGCCACAGTTGCCGCTGCACGCCTCCCGGGTGGTGCGCGCGGGCAGCCACGCCACGCTGGTGGCGTACGGGCCGATGGTGCGCGCCGCGCTGGACGCGGCGCAGGCCGCGGTCGAGGACGGTCAGGACCTGGAGGTCATCGACCTGCGCTCACTGTCTCCTTTGGACATGGATCCGGTGTACGAGTCGGTACGCAGGACCGGGCACCTGGTGGTGGTACACGAAGCACCGTCCAATGTGGGCCTCGGTGCGGAGATCGCCGCCCGGGTCACCGAGGAGTGCTTCTATTCGCTGGAGGCGCCGGTGCTGCGGGTGACCGGACCCAACGTGCCCTACCCGGCGGCGCGGCTGGAGGAGACGTACCTGCCGGATCTGGACCGGATCCTGGATGGCGTACAGCGGAGCCTCGCATGGTAACCGCCGACGCGCTGCCTACCGCGGAGGCGCAACGATGAAGGAGTTCCGGCTGCCGGATCTGGGCGAGGGGCTGACCGAGGGCGAGATCCTCCGCTGGCACGTCCAGGTCGGCGACGCGGTCGAGCTGAACCAGACCATCGTCGAGGTGGAGACGGCGAAGGCGGCGGTGGAGATCCCGGCGAAGTGGGCCGGTACCGTCGCGCAGATCTTCCACGCCGAGGGAGAGACGGTCGCGGTCGGTACCCCGATCATCGCGATCGATACCGGCGAGGGCACGACCATCGAGGCGGCCGCGGCGGCTGCCGCCCCTGCGGCGGCCGAGGAACGGACCCCGGTGCTGGTCGGGTACGGTCCGCGGTCGGGTACCGCGCGCCGCC
>JAFMQQ010000635.1 GCA_017354595.1 Micromonosporaceae bacterium | reverse complement strand
GCGAGGCGGGCGAGCCGGCGGGGGCGGCGCGTGAGGTGGCCGACCTCGCCGCGACCGTTGCCGAGCTGGAGGCGGCGCACCGGCCGCGCTGGCTGTGGCCGGCGACCGCGGCGTGCTATCCGCGTGTGCTGGAGGCGGCCGGGCGGGTGCAGCGGTGTCACGACATCGAACTGACCGAGGCGCTACTGCTCGGCGCGGACGGCCGGTGGGGCGAGCCGAGAGGACTCGGCGCCGCCTGGGCGCGGCTGGTCGGAGCGCCGGTGCCCACCGATCCGCCGCCACCGGCCGCCCGGATACCCGGCGACGGGCAGGGCGCGCTCTTCGACTCCGGTCCCGCGCCGCCGGCCACCGGGGACACCGATCCACTCGAGGCGCTCATCCGGGTGTACCGGCACCAGCAGGCCCGGATCGAGGCCGGGCCGGCCGCGGCCGGCCGGTTCCGGCTGCTGGTCGCCGCGGAGTCGGCCGGCGCGCTGCTCGCCGTGGAGATGGGGCACACCGGCCTGCCCTGGCGGGTCGACGTGCACGACGAGATCCTGGCCGACCTGCTCGGCACGGCCTCGCCGGTGGGCGGTCCGCCGCGCCGGCTGGCTGAACTGGCGGGGCGGATCGCCGAGGCGTTCGGTGGGCAGCGTATCCATCCCGACTCGCCGGCCGAGGTACTGCGCGCCTTCGCCCGGGAGGGGATCTCGCTGCCCTCCACCCGGGCCGCCGTGCTGCGCGGGGTCGACCATCCGGCGGTGCCGCTGCTGCTGGAGTACAAGGAGCTGCACCGGATCTGGACCGCGCACGGCTGGGCCTGGCAGCGGCAGTGGATACGGGACGGCCGGTTCCATCCGGAGTACGTGCCGGCCGGCGTGGTCTCCGGCCGGTGGGCGACCCGGGGTGGTGGAGCGCTGCAGATACCCAAGGTGGTGCGGCGCGCGGTGCGCGCCGACCCGGACTGGCGGCTGGTGGTCGCCGACGCCGGCCAGTTGGAGCCGAGGATCCTGGCGGCGGTCTCCGGCGACCCGGCGATGATGCGCGCTGCGGGCTCGGGCGACATGTACGCGGCGCTGGCCGCCGAGGCCTTCGGCGGCGACCGCGCCCGGGCGAAGGTGGCGCTGCTCGGCGCCATGTACGGGCAGACCGGCGGCCAGGCGGTGCCTGCGCTTGCCGCGCTGCGGCGCTCGTACCCGGTGGCACAGTCCTATGTGGAGGAAGCCGCGCGCACGGGCGAGGCGGGCGGCCTGGTCCGCTCCTGGCTGGGGCGCACCTGCCCACCAGGGTCGGTCGGCTGGTCCGGCGAGCTGGATCAGGATGGCGACGAGCTGGACCGGCGGCGCGGCGCTGGCATGCCCGGCGGTGCCATGCCCGGTGCTGGCATGGCCGGTGCGGCGGCCCGCGCGCGGGGCCGATTCACCCGCAACTTCGTCATCCAGGCGACCGCCGCGGAGTGGGCGCTGGTACTGCTCGCCGCGCTGCGCAGGGACCTGGCCGGTACCGGCGCGGAGCTGGTCTTCTTCCAGCACGACGAGGTGATCGTGCACAGCCCGGCGGCGCTGGCGCCGGAGGTGGCGAGCCTGATCGAGGCGGCCGGGGCGGAGGCGGGCCGGCTGCTGTTCGGCGCCACGCCGGTACGCTTCCCGCTCGGACTGTCGATTGTGGACAGTTATGCGGAGGCGAAGTAGCCGGCGACCGCGTCGGTGTGGGTGGGGAAGGCGAGCGGCTGGGGCGTGGTCAGCACCAGCCACTCGGTCGCCTCCTCGGTCGGCGCCGACGGGGGCAGGCTGGCCGCCTCCCGCGGCGGCAGCAGCCCGAAGATGTTGATGGTGCCGGGGGTGCTGGAAACCTCGAAGAGGCGGACCTGCGCCGCCTCCGCGATCAGGCCGGTCTCCTCGCGCAGTTCCCGTACCGCCGCCTCCTGCCACGACTCGCCGATCTCGATGAAGCCACCGGGCAGCGCCAGCTCACCCCGGGCCGGCTCGATGTCCCGGCGTACCACCACCAGACCCGGCCGGCCGCCGGCGGGCTCCTGATCTGGGCGTGCCTTCCCGGGACGCGCCACGCCGAGTACTGGCAGCAACGCAACCGCTACGGGCAGTGGATTGCGCCAGGTGATCTCGCCGCATCCGATACAGGTACGCGGCCAGCCGACCTCGTCCGGGTACGCGGTCCCGCAGTAACCGCAGTGGGAGTGCTGGATCAGCGTGGTCTTCTGCCAACTGGCTGGCTGCATGGGTTGCACGCTAGCTCGGGCCGGCCAGCGAAATCGAGCCCCGGAGATCGAGCCGAGTTGACGACCGCAGCCGTTCGCGGAAACATGACTGACGCCCGTGATCAGGTCGGAGGGGTCGAAGCGGTGGTCGCGGCTATGGTGCTGGCCGCCGGTGGTGGCCCGCGATATGGCGGCCCGAAGGCGCTGCTGCGTGCCGGTGGCGAGCTGTTGCTCGACCGGGCGCTGGCGGCGGCGCGCGGTGCGGGATGCGCGCCGATCCTGGTGGTGCTCGGCAGCGAGGCGGGTCGGGTGCGGGCGGAGGCAGCGCTGGACGGCGCGCTGGTGGTGGAGAACGCGGGCTGGCGCGGCGGTACCGGCTCGTCGATCCGGGCCGGCTTCGCCGCCCTCGCCGAACAGAGCGAGGACGTGACCGCTGCGGTACTGCTGCTCGCCGAGACGCCCGGCGTGACCGCCGAGGCGGTGCGGCGGGTCGCCGAGGGCGCCGACGACCAGGCGTTGCGCGCCGCCACGTATGGCGGCCGGCGCGGG
>JAFMQQ010000015.1 GCA_017354595.1 Micromonosporaceae bacterium | reverse complement strand
AGCAGGAAGCCGCTCGCCGGCGCGGTACCGGTCCGGTTGCCTGACCTGTCTACCGCGACCTGGCGTACCGCCATCGAGTCGCCCGAGTCCGAGCCATCCTTCGATGACTCGTCCTGGACGGTGGCGGACAAGACCACGACCAACAGCACGACGAAACCGCCCGCGGGCCAACCGGTACTCACCGCCGACGACTACGGCTTCCACCAGGGCGACGTGTGGTACCGCGGCAGGTACACCAGCGACGGAAGTCCGACCGCGATCAGCCTGCGCTACGGCGGCGGTGGTGGTGGCATGTTGCAGGCCTGGCTGGACGGCGTCTATCTGGGGCAGCAGGTGCTGGCTACCAACCTGGCCGCGCCACCCACCGCCGGTACCGTGAAGTTCGCCATCCCGACCAGCCTGCAGGGCACGGGTAGCCACGAACTGTCCATTATGGTCCGCAACGATGGCCACAACGAGGACGGTACCAACGACGCCCACAAAGAGGGCCGCGGCCTGATCTCGGCGACCTTCGCCACGGCCTCGGGCGCGAGCGGCGCGGTGCCGGTTAGCTGGCGGATCCAAGGCAACCGCGGTGGCGAGGGCATCGTCGACACCGCACGCGGCATCAACAACGTCGGCGGGCTGTACGGCGAACGCAACGGCTGGTTCCTGCCCGGCTACCCGGACGGCTCGTGGTCGACCACGACACTGCCGGCAGCCTCGGTGGCGCCCGGCACCACCTGGTACCGCACCACGTTCAAACTCAACCTGCCGCACGAGGATGACGCATCGCTGGGCGTCACGATCGGCGATCCGGCGGTACTGCGTTCCGGTGGCGACTACCGGGCGCTGATCTACGTCAACGGCTGGAACATCGGCCAGTACATCGCGAACGTCGGCCCGCAGCACACCTTCGTGGTACCCAACGGCATCCTCGATCCGCACGGGGACAACACCATCGCGCTCGCGGTCACCAGCGCCGGCGGTACCGGCAACGGGCTGGAGACGGTGGCGCTGACCGACCTCGGCACCGTACGCGGCGGGGTGCCGGTGACGATGAACGCGGCACCGGACTGGTCGCCGGAGGTGTACGGCACCCCGACGGCTCCGGGCAAAGTCACCGTCGACTCAGTCAGCGCCGACGCGGGTACCGACCCGGCGAATCCGGTGCTCTCCGGCGGCACGATCCACGTCCGGGCCGTGGTCGCCAACCACGGCGACCAGCCGGCCACCGGTGTCGCGGCGGTGCTGAACACACCACCCGGCTGGACCGCGACCGGAGGCGACGTACCGTCCACTGTGGCCGTTGGCGCCACGGCGACGGTGGACTGGACCGTGACCGTCGCCGATGACGCGACGACAGGTACGGATGCGCTGACCGCCGTGGTCGGCTACAGTGCCAGCGGTCGCGCGGCCACCACCGGCAGTACCGTCGCGGTCAATGTGCGCTCCCGCGGCGACCAGTACGTCAGCGATCTGCCGTGGATCTCGTCGACCGACGGGTTCGGACCGGTCGAGCGGGACCAGAGCATCGGTGGCAGCGGCAGCGACGACGGCGGTCCGATCACCCTGCGCGGGACCGTCTACCCGAAGGGCCTGGGCACCAATTCGGTCAGCTCGGTGGTGCTGGCGATCCCGAGTGGGTGTACGGCATTCACCTCGGACGTGGGTATCGACGACGCGGCCGGCGGCCGGGGTACGGTGACGTTCACCGTGCTCGCCGACGGCGCCGTGGTCGCCAGTACCGGCACCCTCACCGGTACTTCGCCGGTCGTCCACCTGTCTGCGGACATCGCCGGTGCCTCGACGCTGACTCTCAACGTCGGCGATGCCGGCGACGGCAACGGTCACGACAACGGCGACTGGGCGGACGCCAAGTTGCACTGCACTGCCTGAGACTCCAGAAAGGTCGGATGATGCGTCGGCGATACGGCCTCGTGCCTTTGACGATATCCGCGGTCACGCTGTTCGCCGGTGCCGGCGGTACAGCGGCGTTCGCACAGCCCGGCCCGGTCGACCAGCCGCCGGCGGCGGCCGCCGTCATCCAGCCCCCGTCGCCGGTCGACCCGGCTCCGATCGACGGGCAGACGTACTACCTCATCAACCAGGCCTCCGGGCTCCAGGCGGACGTTGGCGCGGGCGCGACGGCGGGGAGAAGCGTCATCCAGAGCACCCGCAGCTTCACTGATCTCAGCCAGCGATGGGCGATGACGAAGACACGCGGCGGCTGGATGCTCAGCAACGGCGCCACCGGTCTGTGCCTGGACGCCGTACCGGCCGGTGGAACCGCCCGCGTGGTCGTGGACCGGTGCGTGGCAGGGGTCGCGACGCAGCTCTGGTCATTCAGCTACGCGACGAACGGATACAACATCGTCACCAACGTGGCCACGCACCTGGTCCTGGATGGAGCGGGCGCGAGCGCACCGCTGGTCGGTTCACCGTTGCGCGCAGCGGCCACCCAGAGCCAGCTGTGGCTGCTGCGGCCGACCTTCTTCCTCGGGAATGACTCAAGCCTGCAGGAGAAGGCCGAGTTCGACCGGGCCGCGGCCAACTCCACCAGCGCGCCGTGGTGGCATGACGCCTACCTTCCCGGGCAGGATCTGCTGCAGATACTCAAGAACCACGGGCTGAACATGATCCGGGTGCGGCCCGCCTCCATCAACACCACGGTGGTACACGACGGCGTCACCTTCCCCATCACCACCGGGCCGTACAACAACTACACGTTGGCGCCACCGCCGGCCAGCCAGATCATTCCGTCCGCGGCGAACCCGGCCTCACCCGGCGGCGTCAGCAGTGGCAACCACGCGCAGACCGACTGGGCCGCGGTCGACCTGGCGAAGCGGGCAAAGCAACTCGGCATGTCGGTCAACGTCACGCTCTTCTACTCCGGCGACAACACCGCCGAGGTACCCGGGAACTGGGCCGGAAAGACGGTCGACGAACTGGCCGGCCTGCCACCCACTCCCGGGCTGATGTACAACTACGTCAAGCAGGAGATGGAACTCTTCCGGGCCAACGGCGCGTGGCCGGATCTGGTATCGATCGGCAATGAGGTCAACACCGGCATGTTCACCACCACCGGTGCCAATGGACTCTCGCCATCCGGTACGAACTGCACGCCGACCGGTACGGCTTCGGGTACCGGTACCGCGAACTGCTTCCCCCGCATCCAGCGGGCGGCGATGCAGGCGATCGCCGACGCGGCCTCGGACACCTCGGACCCGGCCCTGCTCGGTCCGCCTCTGCCGGCACCGCTGCGGTGTATCCACGTGGATGGCAACCCCGACCTGCAGACCTTCTTCGCCGGGGCCACCCAGACCAACGGCATCCCGCTGGATGTCGCCTGCGAGAGCTACTATCCCGGCTGGCACGGACCGTTGACGCAGGCACAGCAGGACTGGCACCCGTGCAACGTGACCAACTGTGGCTCAACGGTCCAGCACGTCGCAGAGGCTGACTTCGCCACCGAGGCGAACGGCCTCGGGCTTCCCATCTTCACGATGGAGGACGGCGTCGCCTACACCAACCGCGGTGGCCCGCAGGACCCGTACTACGGAGTCAACCCGCCCGGGCCGTCCAGGACACTCTCCCGGCAGGGAATGATCGATCTGGCCAAGGTGGAACGCAACATTCCCAACAATCTCGACCTCGGTATGGAGTGGTGGGCCGGCGAGGCGACGCCGGTGCCGAACAACATCGGGGCCGGTGGATTCTGGGATACCGGCGGCGTCGGGCTCTTCGACACCGCTACAACACCTGGTGGCGCGACGGACAACGCGTCCCTTCCGGTACTTCCGGTGATGGGCGGCAAGCTCGATCCGACACTCGCGTACCGGTTCGTGAACGCGGCCAACGGCGGAATCCTCCAGACACCGGGTGCGGCGACGGCGCCAGGGGTGGCACTGGACACCGGTGCCGATACCGGAATCACCAGCCTGCACCAGCAATGGCGGATCGTGGCCCAGGGCGCCGATCCGGAACACAACCAGGCGACGTTCCCGGCGCCGATGGACCACCGTGGCGACGGCTACTTCCAGATCGTCAATGCCAACCAGGTACACGGCACCAACGTGCTGGACGGCAACGGTTCCACCGTCGAGGGCAGCGCCGCGGTGCAGAACCCGCGCAGTTCCGACCCGGCCGCGACCTCAGCAACGAATGCCGGTCAGGAGTGGGACATCGTGGCGGTGGGGAACTGCGGCGACACTCCGGCCAACTGCACCGCCCCACCGGCGGTCTCCGGCGGTGACGGCGAGTTCTACATGATCGTGAACAAGGCCACCGGGAGGGTACTGTCCACTTCGGACGGAGCAGTCGTACAGCAGGCGCCCGCCACACCCTTCAACGGTGACTGGCTGGAGCCCGCCAACGCCGGCCAACTCTGGCGGATCGTCGCCAACAACATCACCGCCTCGCCCTCGGACCTGCTCCTCGACCAGCAGACTCTGGTTGACCACGCCGGCGGTACCAGCTTCGTCGACCAGCTCCAGGCGGTCGCCGACGCGGTCGCCGCTGGCGAGGTACCGGATGCCTGTGACGCGCTGCGCGGGTACACCGAGCACGTGCGGGCCCAGTCGGGCAGGCAGCTGCCTACACCCCTGGCCGGGCAACTGCTCGCCAACGCCAAGGTGATCGGGGGCCTGCTCGGCTGCTGAGGGCTGTCCTTCCCGCGTTGCCAGGTACCGCGCCAGGTGGTCGACCACCTCGCGCGCGTCCTGGCTGGGTGCCCGGGAGACTGGCTATCATCTCGCCCATGGGCCCAACGTCGACGCTCTCGACCGGTTCGGTCGGAGTCGTCGAGACGCGGTACCTCGACCTGCCGGCGCCGCTACCGCTGGACTGCGGGCGGGAGCTGCACCCGGTGCGGGTGGCGTACGAGACCTACGGCACCCTCTCGCCGGCGCGCGACAACGCGATTCTGGTGTGCCATGCGCTGTCCGGCGACGCGCACGCGGCGGGCGTGGCGAAGACGCCGCCGGAGGTGGGTACCCGGGACGGATTCGGGGCCGACCAACGGGATGGCGTGCCCGGCAACCCGCCGGACGCGAAGGCGCTCGGCTGGTGGGACGGGATGATCGGGCCGGGCAAGGCGTTCGACACCGACCGGTTCTTCGTCATCGCTACCAACCTGCTCGGCGGCTGCCGCGGCACGACCGGACCATCGTCGATCGACCCGGCCACCGGCAGGGCATACGGTTCGGACTTCCCGGTCATCACCGTGGCGGACATGGTGCGGTGCGAGCGCGCGTTCCTGGACGTGCTGGGCATCCAGCGGCTCGCGGCGGTGGCGGGTGGTTCGCTGGGCGGGATGCAGGCGCTGGAGTGGGCGGTCCGGTACCCGGACGAGGTTGATGCCGTGGTGGCGATCGCGGCCACGCACGCACTGCACCCGCAGGGGCTGGCCTGGAACGCGATCGCGCGGGAGTCGATCCTGCGCGACCCGGCCTGGCAGGGCGGCCACTACCATGGCACCGGCCGGGCGCCGGAGGCCGGGATGGGTGTGGCGCGGATGGTCGGCCACATCACCTACCTGTCCGCGCCGGCGCTGGCCGACCGGTTCGGCCGGCGGCTCCAGTTCGCCGACGATGTCCGGTACACAATCAGCGAGCCCGAGTTCGAGGTGGAGAGCTACCTGCGCCACCAGGCCGATTCGTTTGTCCGCCGCTTCGACGCCAATACATATCTATATACCTCGCGCGCGCTGACCTACTTCGATCTGGCCCGGGAGCACGGCGGCGGGTCGCTGGCCCGGGCGCTGGAGAGTGTTCGCGCGCGGACGTTGCTGATCGCGTTCAGCTCGGACTGGCTGTACCCGCCGGTCGCCTCGCGGGAGATCGAGCGGGCGCTGCGCGCCGCCGGCAAGCCGGTCGAGTGCCAGGTGATCGACGCGCCGTACGGCCACGACTGCTTCCTGCTCGAGGAAGCGCGGCAGACGCCCATCATCCGGCGGTTCCTGGCCGGCCAACGCCCAGCGGAGAGGCGATCGTGACCGACACCCCACCACACTCCGAACCGGCCCGCGCCGAGCCGGCCCACGCGTTCGGGTTCGAGACGCGGCAACTGCACGCCGGGCAGCGACCCGACCCGAACACGGGTGCGCGTGCGGTGCCCATCTTCCAGACGACGAGCTACGTGTTCGAGGATCCGGAGTCGGCGGCGGCGTATTTCAATCTGCAGGAGTACGGCAACACCTACTCGCGCATCATGAACCCGACCGTGGCGGTATTCGAGGAGCGGGTGGCGAACCTGGAGGGCGGGGCGGGTGCGGTCGCCTTCGCCAGCGGTATCGCCGCGCAGGCGGCCGCGCTGTTCACCCTGCTGCAACCCGGCGACCACGTGGTCTGCTCCACGGCGCTCTACGGCGGTACGGTGAACCAGCTCAAGCACATGCTGCGCAAGATGAGCGTCGAGCTGACCTGGGTCGACCCCGATGATCCGCAGGCCTGGCGCCGGGCGGTCCGCCCCGACACCAAGGCGTTCTTCGCCGAGACGATCGGCAACCCGGGCGGGAATGTGCTCGACATCGAGACCGTGGCGGCCATCGCACACGAGCACGAGTTGCCGCTCATCGTGGACAACACCTTCGCCACGCCGTACCTGTGCCGGCCGATCGAGTGGGGCGCCGACATAGTCGTCCACTCGGCGACGAAGTTCCTCGGCGGGCACGGTACGAGCATCGGCGGCGTGGTCGTGGAGGCCGGCACGTTCAACTGGTCCAACGGCCGCTTTCCCGTGGTGGCGGAGCCATCGCCGGCCTACCACGGGTTGCGGTTCCACGAGACGTTCGGCACCTACGGGTACCTGATGAAGCTGCGCGCGGAGACCCTGCGCGACCTCGGCGCGGCGCTCGCGCCGCTGAACGCCTTCCTGTTCCTGCAAGGGTTGGAGACGTTGTCGCTGCGGATGCAGCGGCATGTCGCCAACGCGCGCGCGGTCGCCGAGTTCCTCGCTGCGCATCCGCTGGCCTCGAACGTGACGTACCCGGGCCTGCCGGAGAGCAGGTACCAACCACTCGTGGCGAAGTACCTGCCGCTCGGGGCGGGCGCGGTGTTCTCGTTCGACTGCGCCGGCGGGCGGGCCGGCGGGCAGGACCTGATCCGGGGCGTGACACTCTGGTCCCACCTGGCGAACGTGGGCGACGCGAAGAGCCTGATCATCCACCCGGCCAGCACCACGCACCGGCAGCTGGGCGACGACGAACTGCGGGCGGCGGGTGTCGGGCCGGGGACGGTGCGGCTGTCTGTCGGCCTCGAGTCGGTCGAGGATCTGATCTGGGATCTGCGGCAGGCGTTCGCACTCGTCGCCGCGACGGCGGTGTCGGCATGACGGATCTGGGGAAGTACCAGGACCCGCTGACGATCCAGCGGGTACTGCACACCGCGAACACCGTCGCGATCGTCGGGCTGTCCAGCAACGAGCTGCGCGCGAGTTACTTCGTGGGCTACTACCTCAAGCGGCGCGGATACCGCGTGATACCGGTGAATCCGCGCGAGACCCGGATCCTCGGTGAGAAGTCCTACCCGAGCCTGGCGGACCTGCCGGAGCCGGTGGACGTGGTTGACGTCTTCCGGGCGCCCGACGCGCTGCCCGAGATCGCCCGCGGCGCGGTGGCGAACCGGGCCGGTACCCTCTGGTGCCAGTTCGGCGTCATCAACGCTGAGGGCAACCGGATCGCCGAAGATGGCGGCCTGACGGTGGTCGTGGACCGCTGCATGAAGGTCGAGCACGCGCGGTACGTGGGCCGGATGCACTGGCTCGGCTTCAACACCGAGCGCATCACCTCGGTCCGTTCCGGGCTCCAGTAGCCGACGGCGACCGCGGGCGCCTTGTGCAGAGGCCGCGGATCCACAGTGGACGGTACCAACCGGTGCGCGCACCGGAGGGCGGGTTGTCCAGAGTGGACCCTTAGAGCGCTACTGCGTCCGGATGCGGAGGTGGCTCACCTCACCGAGGACGGCAGTGCGTAACCACCGCTGGCCGTAAGGTTCCTGCCGCTTGCCTGATGACCCTACGGCTTGTAGTTTCAAGCCGAGGCCAGTGACCGTGTCGGAAGGATATTACGTGCCCGAACTGCCCGCTCAGGCGGTACCCACGATCCTGCACCGGAGTACGGGCGCCCAGGCGAGCCGGAGCAAGGTGCCAGAGGTTACGGCTGCGTTCTGGGTCGCCAAGGTGCTCACCACGGGCATGGGCGAGGATCTATCGGACTTCCTCGCCAAGGCGATGGACCCGGTGGTGGCCGTCGGTATCGGTTTCGTCGGCTTCGCCGCCGCGGTCGCCCTGCAGTTCGTGACGCGCCGATATCTGCGCTGGGTCTACTGGCTGGCGGTGGCGATGGTGGCGGTCTTCGGCACCATGGCCGCAGACGTCATGCACGTCGGTCTCGGGGTGCCGTACACGGCATCGACAGCGTTCTACCTTGTCGCGCTCATCGTCATTTTCGCCGTCTGGTATCGCGTCGAGCGCACCTTGTCGATACACAGCATCCGCAGCGTCCGGCGGGAGTTCTTCTACTGGGCGACGGTACTGGCGACCTTCGCTCTGGGTACCGCCGCCGGCGACCTGACCGCGGTCACGTTGCATCTCGGGTACCTGGCATCCGGGATCATGTTCGCGGTGGTCATCGCCCTGCCCGCCATCGGGTACCGGTGGCTGGGTTTGAATGCGGTGTTCGCTTTCTGGGCCGCGTACATCGTGACCCGACCGCTCGGGGCTTCGTTCGCGGACTGGGCCGCGGTACCGCATTCGCGTGGCGGCCTGGACCTCGGCTACGCGCCGGTCAGCATCGCCATGGTGATCGCCATCGTTGTGGTCGTCGGCTACCTGTCAATCACCCGCAGGGACGTACCCGACCGCAGGTAGTCCGTCCGGACGACGGCACGACGCCATACCGGCTATCGTGGCCGGCACGCTGTGCCGCTCATGCGGCGCAGCGCGGGGCCGCCGGCAAGCGGCTCAGGGCCGCGGGCTCGATGCCGTCGAGGACCCGCCAAGCGGCCGGGTCCGAAGCGACCCGCCCGAACCAGCTGCTTGACCTGGCCACGCGCGGTGACATCCTGGACAGCTGCCTCTACACCGCCCCCGGCCGGTACGGTGGCGGGGGCGCGGGTACCACCTGGCTGGTCGGCTCGCCGGAGGATGTCACGGCCGCCCTGTGCCGGTACGCCGACCTGGGCATCCGTCACTTCGTCCTCTCCGACACACCGTACAAGCACGAGACGGCTTGGGTCGGCGACGCACTCATCGATCGACTCCGTGCTTCCTTGGGGGAGCGCCCGCTACCGGTCCCTTGAGTCCTAAGTGGACAATGAGAAACCGCACACAATATTGCGCTGATCCTTTGCCAAGCTAATTAGGCTATGAAACTATATCCACGATGAGCCGTGGAACCTTGCGGATGTTGGGCCCGCTGCTGGGGCGCAACAAGCGCCGAATCTGGGCCGGGATCGTGCTCGCCGTGGTCGCCCAGGCCGTACAGGCGGCGATCCCGTTGATACAGCAGGTGATCATGGATGACACGATCCTGTCCCGGCGCCGGTCGCTGGGGCTGTGGATCGGCATCCTCGTCGCCGCCGGCATCGCCAGTTTCGTCGGCAACTGGCTGCGCCGCGCCGTGGGCGGCAAAGCGGCGGCGAGCAGCCAACGCGATCTGCAACTCGCCGTCCACCGCCACATGCAGCACCTGGATGCCTCCCGCCGGGACCAGTTCCGCTCCGGCGACGTCATGTCCCGGGCCACCTCCGACCTGACCGTCATCCAGATGTTCGTGCAGCAGCTGGGCGTCGCGGCCGGGAACCTGACCCTGCTCGTGGTGGCGCTGGTAGCGATGATCCTGCTCTCGCCCTTGCTGGCGTTGGTGATGGCGGTCTCGGTGCCGATCTTCTTCCTGATCGCGTTGCGCTTCCGCAACCGTTCCTTCCCGGCCAGCTGGACCGACCAGCTCTTCAAGGGCTCGGTCGCCGGAGTGGTGGAGGAGGCGGTCACCGGAGTACGGGTGGTCAAGGCGTTCGGCCAGGAGGCGCAGGAGCGGGAGGCGCTGCACAGCGAGTCCCGCCGGCTGTTCCAGTCCCGGCTGCGCAGCGCCCGGATCACCGCTGTCTTCGGCGCCACGCTGGACGCGGTACCCGGCCTCACCCAGCTCGCCATCCTCGCCTTCGGTGGCGTACTGGTGATGCGCGGTGACGTCACCCTCGGCGTGTTCCTCGCCTTCTCCAGCTACGTGCTACAGCTGGTGACGCCGGTGCGGTTCCTCTCCGGCATGCTCGCGACCAGCCAGCAGGCGCGGGCCGGGGCCGCCCGGATCGTCGAACTGCTCTCCACCCGGTCGCGGGTACGCGAGCGGCCGGACGCGGTCACCCTGACCGACCCGACCGGACTGGTCGAGCTCGACCATGTCGACTTCGCCTACCCCGATGGCGAGCCGGTACTGCGCGACATCTGCCTGCATATCGAGCCCGGTGAGCGGATCGCCATCGTCGGCGCGTCGGGCTCGGGCAAGTCCACTCTGGCGCTGCTGCTGGCCCGCTTCCACGATCCGACCGCCGGCGTGGTACGGGTGGACGGGCGGGACGTCCGCGAATACACGCTCGCCTCACTGCGTTCGACGGTCGGCATCGTGTTCGAGGAGGGGTTCCTGTTCTCCACCTCGATCCGCGACAACATCGCCTTCGGGCGGCCGACCGCCTCCGACGACGAAGTCGAGCGCGCCACCGTAGCGGCGCACGCGCACGGCTTCATCGCCGGTCTGCCGGAGGGCTACCAGACGGTCGTCGGCGAGCGCGGCTATACCCTCTCCGGCGGGCAGCGGCAACGGATCGCACTGGCCCGGGCGGCGCTGACCAACCCGCGGGTACTCGTGCTGGACGACGCGACCTCGGCCATCGACACCCGCACCGAGCATGCCATCCACCGCTCGTTCGAGGAAGTCCTGGCGCAGCGGACCACGGTACTGGTGGCGAAGCGGTACTCCACCCTGCAACTGGCCGACCGGGTCATCGTGCTGGACGGCGGCCGCATCGTCGAGTCGGGTACCACCGACGAGCTGCTGGACCGGTCCGCGCTCTTCCGCGAGCTGCTGACCGGGCCTGACCTTGACGACGGGGCGGCTGCGGCGAGCGGTACGACCGATGCGCAGCACCAGGCGCCGCCGCCGGTCGCGACGGTCGATCCGGTGGCCTGGCCGGCGGACGTGTCGCGGTCGGGCGCGCCGAAGGTCAGCAGCCACGGCAGCGACGCAGCGATCCGGGCGGTCGGACCGCACGGCGGTGGGCTGGGCGGCGATACCTCGCGGCTGGCCGGGTTGAGCAGCGTCACCCCGGAGCTGCTCGCCGAGGTCGAGAAGCTGCCACCGTTGGCCGGCGAGCCGGAGATCGACCTTGTCCAGGCGATGGCGCCACAGCCCGACTTCAGCATGGGCAACGTGTTCCGGCCCTTCGCCCGGCCGTTGTCGTTGGCCGTGCTCCTGGTCGTGATCGACGCGCTGACCAGCCTGGCCACGCCGACGCTGATCCGGTTCGGCGTCGACCACGGCGTGCTGAGAGAGTCGCAGCGGATGCTCAGCGTGGTCTGCGCCGTGCTGTTCCTGCTCCTCGCGGTCTCCTGGGCGAACGGGCGGCTGATGCGGTTCTTCACCCAGCGCACCGCCGAGCGGATGCTCTTCGGGCTGCGGGTACGCACCTTCGCGCACCTGTTGCGGCTGTCGCTGAACTACTACGAGCGGCACCAGGCCGGGAAGATCATGACCAGGATGACCTCGGACATCGAGGCCTTCGCGCAACTGCTGCAGCAGGGCCTGCTCACCGCCACGGTCAGCCTGCTGACCTGTGCCGGGATCGCGATCACCCTGGCCCTGTTCAGCCCGGTGCTGTCGTTGGCCGTCTCCGGGGTGCTCGTCCCGCTGGTGCTGACCACCCTGGTGTTCCAGCGGGCATCGAGCCGGACCTACCTGCTCGCCAGGGAGCGGATCTCGGTGCTGTACGCCAACATGCAGGAGAGCCTCGCCGGTGTCGCGGTCAGCCAGGCGTACAGCCAGCAACCGGCGAACGAAGCCCGGTTCGCCGGCCTGGCCGAGGCGTACTGCCAGGCCCGGTCCCGCTCCCTGGTGCTGCAGTCCCGGTTCTTCCCGTTCCTGCAACTGCTGAGCACCCTGGCCAAGGCGATCGCGCTGGCGGTCGGCGCGCAGCGCATCGTGGACGGCCACCTCACCTCCGGGGTGCTGATCGCGTTCCTGCTCTACCTCGACCAGTTCTTCACCCCGATCCAGCAACTGTCCACAGTGTTCGATCAGTGGCTGCAGGCCACGGTCGCCGCCCGCCAGCTGCGCGAGCTGCTGCAGACGCCGACCGGTACGCCCGAGGCGGCGCACCCCGTCGTGCCGGGACGGTTGCGCGGCGAGATCACCCTCGACCGGGTGCGCTTCGCCTACCCGAGCACCGGTCTGGTCGCGATGGACAACGTCAGCCTCACCATCCCGCCCGGCCAGGTGGTCGCCCTGGTGGGTACCACCGGGGCAGGTAAGTCCACATTGGTCAAACTGGTGGCGCGGTTCTATGACACCACCTCCGGTACGGTACGCATCGATGGCATCGGGCTGCCCGAGCTGGATCTCGCCGCGTACCGGCACCAGCTGGGCTTCGTACCGCAGGAGCCGTTCCTGTTCTCCGGAACCATCCGGTCCAACATCGCCTACGGCCGCCCGTCCGCCACCGACCTGGAGGTCGAACGCGCGGCCAGGGCGGTCGGCGCGCACGAGTTCATCGCCCGGCTGCAGCACGGCTATCTCACCCCGGTCAGCGAACAGGGCCGGTCGCTGTCGGCCGGCCAGCGGCAGTTGCTCAGCCTGGCGCGTGCCCTGCTCGTCGATCCGGCGATCCTGTTGCTGGACGAGGCGACCGCCAACCTCGACCTCGCCACCGAGGCCCGGGTACAGCGGGCGATGGGGTTGGTGGCAAGCGGCCGTACCACCCTGGTCATCGCACACCGGCTGCAGACCGCGCGCGCGTCGCACCGGATCCTCGTCGTGGACAACGGGGTGATCGTCGAGGACGGCGCGCACGAGCAGCTGCTCGCTCTCGGCGGCCGGTACGCCGAACTGTGGGCCGCGGTGGCCCACCAGCCCACCATCGCCGCCCCGTAGCGGCGGGTACCTCGACTGTCTCATGTGGAGGAGCCGGGTACCCGGGCCGGTGCGGCTCAGCCGGTCCGGCCTCCGGCGCGGGCCCTGCGGATCTCGCGGCCGGCCGCCAGCGCGATAGCGAGCAGGATGCCGATCACCAGTATCTGGAAGCCGATGGTGGCGGTGTCGGCGGCGAGCAACGTGTGCAGGCGGTCCACGGGTGGCGCGCCCGGGCTCGGGTTGAACGCGTTCCTGGCGATGACGGCCACGATCGCGACCAGCACGTAGACGCGACCGGCGATCCTGGCGCCGCGGTTACTGTCGATGGCCGTCGCTACCGCGTCGCCGCGCTTCTTGCGCCGGCTCAGCGAGAAGAGTGCCAGGACGAACAGGATGATCCCGATGACGGAGGCGACCACCGCGATGGTGACCAGGGCGTCTGCGTCGTGCGCCCGGCCCAGCAGGCCGGCGCCGCCGTCCGGCTGGCCGGTCAGGTCGAGTCGGCCGTTCGCGTCGAGCGTGGCGTTCGCGTTGAACAGGCCCAGCAGGGTGTGGGTGACCGAGATCCTGTTGGCGCTGGCGTAGATGTAGAACAGGCGCGTGGCGATGGCGAGCAGCGCCACGAAACGGACCAGCCGGGCCGATTCGAAGCCGGCGTCGAGGCGCGCGTGCGGCTCGACCCGGCGATCGCGGTTCGTCGCGATGTAGCTGTTGTCAAACATCGAAGACCCTCCGTGTCAGGCGCGGGCGCTGCCCGTTGTCCTCGGCCCCGTAACTGGAAGACACTCGCGGCAGCCTAGTGACGTCGGGCGCCCTTTTCAATCTCATCCGGTTCGGCCGCCGCCCGACCGGGTCGGCTCCGGCCAGACTGTCTACTATGGACGCTGATGCCAGCCGGGTGCGGGCTGGTGCCAGCCGGGTGCGGGCGGGTGCGGTGCGGGCGGGTGCGGTGACGCGACGCCGGTGCCGGACTGAACCTTCACCCCGAGGGGAAGGGGCGGAACCGCCGCATCCGGCGCAGGTACCGGGCCAGGCGGGTGAGCGGGACCGGGCACGGCCAGTCGTCGGCCCGGAAGTAGGCGTCGGTACCGCCGTCGACGAAGACGACCGACCCGACGAGGAAGGCGGCGGCCGGTCCCAGCATGAAGACCACCCAGTCCGCCAGGTCGGACGGATCGCCGAATCCGCCGATCGGTACCGGGAAGGCCTCGATCCGGGAGCCCTGCTCCGGAGACTGGATGCCCTGGCGTAGCAGCGGTGTGTCGATCGCTCCCGGCGCGATCGCGTTGAGCCGGATGCCGGCGCCCGCCCACCCGGCGGTCACCGCGTGCCGGCGCACCCAGCGGGTCACGGCTATCTTCGAGCCGGCGTACGCCAGCACCGGCGCATTGCCGCGACCCAACCGGTTGCACGCCTTCGCCGCCCGCCGAACATCCTCGCCCAGCAGCGCCGTCACGAGCCGTCCGGGCACGGCCGGTACGGTGGTCGTGGAGTTGCTGGAGAAGACCACAACCCGGCCGCTGCCGGTAGCGGCGAGCGCCGGCCGCCACGCCCGCAACAGCTCCACCACGCCGAAGTAGTTGACCTGCAGGATGAGTTGCGGGTACCCCGGCCCGCCGGTAGGTCCCAGACCCGCGGCGAGTACCGCGCCGTCCAGGCGCTCGTGCGCCACGTCGAGTACGGCGGCCGACGCCTGCGCCCGGCCCTGCGGTGTGGACAGGTCGGCGACCACGTCAGCCTGATGCCGGTCGACTCCGATGACGGTGTGCCCCGACCCGCGCAGCTTCTGCATGACGGCTCTACCCATGCCGGAGGCTGATCCGGTGACCGCGTACACGCCCACGTCCGGTGACCGTAGCGCACGGTGCTATCCCGGGCCCGACTATCCCGGGCCCGGTGACCCGACCCGGACCCACCCCGAGATCCGGGTACCGGCGCCGACGGCCGAGCGGACCTGTAGCCAGCCGCCGGCCACGCTGATCCGGTCGGCCATGTTCTGCAGGCCGCCGGCGCCCTGCACCTGCGCCGGATCGAAGCCCGGTCCGCGATCGGCCACCTCGAAACCGAGCCGGTCCGGCGCGTGCTGGAGCGTCAATGACACCGTGACCGCAGCGCCTGGGCTGTGCTTGGCCGCGTTCTGCAGGGCTTCGGAGCAGCAGTAGTAGATCGTCGCTTCGACCTCCGGGGCGAATCGACGCAGCCTCACTTCATCGCTGACCTTGAAGTCGGCTACGCACCCCAGGCCGGCCGCCCGTTCCCGCAACGCCGGCACCAGGCCCTCGCGGGTCAGTGTCTGCGGGTTCAGCCGGTCCAGCGTCCGGCGCAGTACACCCAGCGCCGCGTCCACCTGATCCCGAGTCCGATCGAAGGCGCCGCGGACCGCCTGCGCGTCACCGGTTCTGGCCAGGTGGGCCAGCAGACCGAGGGACAGGCGGACGGCGGTCAGGCCCGGTTGGGCGTCGTCGTGCAGGTCGCGTTCCAGGTCGCGGCGTTCGCCTTCCTGGGCCGCCACGATGCGCCAGCGGGAGGCGCGGATCTCCGCCGACTGCGCCTCGGTGGCGCGCAGGCGGTGCTGGAGGTCGGAGGTCAGGTTCGCGTTGTGCAGGATCACGCCGGCGGCTCGGGCGAGGTCGGACAGCAGGCGGCGGCGGTCTGGCGGCAGCCGCCGCTGCGAATCGGCGGGAATCGCGAGATAGCCGACCCGGGTCCCGCGGTACTCGACCGGGATGCGGTGCGGCGGCACGTCGTCGTGCCACGGCATCGGCTTCGGCCAGCAGTGGTCGACGAGCGTACCGTCGGCGAACTCCACGGTGACCGTCGCCGCCGGCAGGGCGAGGCTCTCACCGAGAATGCGGGCCAGCGACTGCAGCGACTCCGCGGAACGGGCGGTGTCGCGGGAGAGTGCGGAGACCTTGGCGAGCACCTCGTACCGGGGAGTGCGGCGACCGTAGACGATGCGGTCGGCCCACTGCTGCAACCGGTACTGCAACGGTTGGAGGACCAGGGCGATCAGCCCGACCGCCAGGATCTGGGGAGCGGCGAGCCAGTCCGATGACAGGCCGAACAGGGCGTCGATACGGACCACGCCGAACACATAGGCCGCACCGATCAGCAACAGCAGCACCGGGTACGTCCAGGCGTGGCGGGCGATGCGCCCGGCGGGCCGGGGGCGGGATGCATTCACTGGACCACTCCGGCCGGCAGGACGGGTATCCGCATGGTGGCCGCGCGCCCGGCACCCGCCGGTACGACGGAGAGGCTGCCGTCGAGAGCCGCCACCCGGTCCAGTGCCGATTCCAGCACGAGTTGGTCGAAGGTCTGCGGTGGCGGTACGGGGCGGGACCCGGCAACCGCCGCCGCGCTGCCAACGGTGTCGTCACTGACGACCGCGACCAGATCCCCGTCCTCGACGCGCAGCGCGATCCGGATCCGATCGTCAGTGGAGCCACCCGGCCACGCCCGCAGTACCGACGAAAGGCAGAAGTAGGCGCCGGCCTCAACCGGCGGCGGGAATCTGGGCAGGTCGGCTCCTGATACGGTGGCCCGCAGCCGCAGGTCGGCGGTGAGGTTCTCCAGTGCCGGCAGCAGACCGTGGTCGGTCAGCGTCGCGGGGTAGACGCCGCGTACCAGACGGCGGAAGCGACCGATCGCCTCGTCGATCTCAGCGGACATGGTGGCCACCGCGACCGTCATCGCGGCGTTGTCGGCCACCTGGCCGGCGAGCCGCTGCAGCGAGCTCGAGCATCGCTCCAGTGCGGCACACACCTCTGCCTGGATCTGTCTGCTCAGCTGGTCGCGCGCCGCGTCCCGGGCCGCGATCAGCCGCCGGCGCGACGCGTCGAGAATCGCCGCCTGCTCGGCCTCGACCCGGATCCGGTCGCGCAGCCGGTCGTCCAGATCGAGGGTCCGCATCAGCAGCCCGGCGGCGTTGGCCACATCGCCGGCCAGCCGCAGATCGCGCGGCGTCAACCTTCGGGGTTGCGGGTCGGCCAGGGTCAACGCACCCAGCAGCTGGCCGGATTCGGCGATCGCGATCACGTGATCGATCCCGGCGATCCGGGTCAGGTCCTCGACTCCGGCCACCGGTCCGGCCGGAAGGTGTGCGGTACCGGCGGGGTGGCTCGCACCGAGCCGGAAACCGTCGCGTTGGGCGAGCCACACGTCGACCCGCCGGGCCCGGGTGCCCGTGCCGACCAGCGCGGCGAGCCGGGGCAGGGCGTCCTCTACGGAGGGCGTCGCCGCGGCTCTGGTGATCGCATCGGCCAGCATCGCGTACGCTCCGGTGGTGGCCAGGGCCGGCCACAGCCGCGCGGCGGCCGACCGTACCCCGGCCCGC
>JAFMQQ010000634.1 GCA_017354595.1 Micromonosporaceae bacterium | reverse complement strand
CGTCCTGGGACCCGACCGACGGCGCAACCGGCAACTGGAATTCGCTCTACGACACGGTCTCGGTGATCGGCTCGACGCATGTGTGGATCGACCACGACTCGTTCTCCGACGGGGACAACCCCGACTCCGGCCAACCCAGCTACTTCGGCCGCCCGTACCAGGTGCACGACGGGCTGCTCGACATCACCAAGGGCGCCGACCTGGTCACCGTCTCCGCCTGCTACCTGCACGACCACGACAAGACCATGCTGATCGGATCGACCGACAACCCCGGCACCGATCTGGGCAAGCTGCGGGTCACCCTGCACGGCAACCGGTTCGCCAATCTCGGGCAGCGCGCGCCGCGGGTACGCTTCGGCAAGGTCGATGCGTACAACAACCTCTACCAGGTACCGCAGGCAACCGGTGGGTTCGCCGCGGACGGCTATGGATACTCGTGGGGCGTCGGGGCGCAGTCGGCGCTGTACGCGGAGAACAACTTCATCGTGCTCGGCGACTCGGTCGATCCGGCGAGTGTCGTGCACTACTGGGGCGGCACGGCGATGACTGAGAAGGGCACCCTCGTGTACCGCGACGGAGCCCTCACCCCGATCAGCCTGCTCGCCGCATACAACGCAGCCAACAGCCAGCAGATCGGGACCGACGCGGGCTGGACGCCACTGCTGCGTAACACCCTCGTACCCACTATCGCGGTGCCACCGCTGGTAGCGCTGAGCGCCGGAGCCGGCCGGCTGCCTATCTGAGCACCGTCCACACCGGACGGTGCTCACCGTCCCGTGCCGCCCGGCGGTACGCGGTGCTCGCGCCGCGAGGGCTTGCCGCCGGCGCGGTACAACATGCCCGCACGGCGGGCGCAATCACAGGAGAGTGTGATGCAACGACCTTCCACACCGCGTGACCGGTCCCGGCCGCTGGCGGGATCCCCTACCCGTCCCTCCGTCCCGGCAGCCGCGCGGGCGGCCATCGGTGGCAACCTGGGCCAACGCAAGCGACTGGGACTCGGCCTCGCCGGCGTGACCGCGCTGGTCGCCACCCTCGTTGCCTGGCTGATCAGCGTGCCGGCCAACGCGGCCCCCGGTGCCGGAACGTACACCCTGGTCAATGCCGGCAGCGGGCTGTGCCTCGATCTGCCCGGTGCCAGCACGGCCGCCGGGGTCCAGCTCGATCAGTCCGGCTGCACTGGCGGCAACAACCAGAAGTGGACCCTGGCCTCGGTCAGCGGCGGCTTCACGGTCAGGTCGGTCAGCAGCGGCCTGTGCGTCGGCGTACGCGCCGCGGCGACCGATGCCGGCAAGGCCATCGAGCAGGAATCGTGCACCGGCGCCAGCAGCCAGACCTGGACGCTGACCGACAGCGGCAGCAACGAGCGGGTGGTCAACGCCAACGGCGGCAAGTGCATGAATATCGCGAACAACTCGACCGCGGCCGGCGCGCTGGTGCAGACCAACTCGTGCGACAGCGTGGCGACCAAGCAGTGGACCTTCAGCACGACCGGCGGGAACCCGCCGCCCACGACCGGTCCGGCCAGCCCCAGCCCGACCCGGACCTCGCCCAGCCCGACGCCGAGCAGCAGTGGCACGGTGCCACCGAACACCGGCCTGATCGGCTGGGCCACCCAGAGCGGCGGCACCACCGGCGGTGCGGGCGGCGCCACGGTCACGGTCAGCACCTTGGCCGATCTCAACACGGCGGTAGCGTCGAGCGCGGCCGAGAACATCCGGGTCAACGGCAACTTCACCTGCTCCGCTGACGTACGGGTCGCCTCCAACAAGACGATCGTCGGCGTCGGCTCCGGCTCCGGCCTTACCGGGTGCGGCCTGAACATGAAGGACGTCAACAACGTCATCGTCCGCAACATGCGGATTTCCTTCGTCCTGGCGAGCAACGGGAACGGCGATGCGATCCACATCGAGCACGCGACGCACATCTGGATCGACCACAACGACCTGTCCAGCGACCTGTCCCACGATATCGACTTCTATGACGGCCTGCTGGACATCACCCACGCCGCGGACTTCATCACCGTGTCCTGGAACATCCTGCACGACCACTTCAAGTGTTCGCTGGTCGGGCACAGCGACAGCAACGCGGCCGAGGACACCGGCCACCTCCGGGTGACCTACCACCACAACGAGTTCAGCAACTGCTATGAGCGCGACCCCCGGGTACGCTTCGGCAACCCGGTGCACGTATTCAACAACTACTACTTCATGGGTGGCGGCCCCGACCACTACCACTACGCCATCGCGTCCACCGAGAACGCCGGCGTCCTGGTCGAGGGCAACTACTTCGAGGGTGAGTCGGACCCGACCCACCTCGGCGAGGGCTCCTCCTCCGCGGGCAGCATCGTTGCCCGCAACAACGTGCTGGTCAACTCCGGCGCGATCCTGACGGCTGGCAGCGTAGCCGGCATTCCGTATCCGTACACTGTGGACGATCCGAACTCAGTGAAGTCCACTGTCCTGGCGGGCGCCGGTACCGGGAAGATCTGATGCGACTACCGGCGGGGCGGCGGCCCGCTGCTGCCCCGCCGGACCAGTTCGGCCGGCAGGTGCTCGACCCGCGGGTCCGCGCTCGGACTGGCGGCCAGGGCGAGCGACATCGCCCGCGCCCCCATCTCCACCAGCGGCAGCCGTACCGAGGTCAGCGGCGGTGTCATATCGCGGGCGATCGGCACATCGTCGAAGCCGACAACGGATACGTCTCCGGGTACCGCGACGCCGTGCTCGCGCAGCACCGCCAGAGCGCCGA
>JAFMQQ010000133.1 GCA_017354595.1 Micromonosporaceae bacterium | reverse complement strand
TGCTCGGTGTGGCGCGTCCACAAGCGACGGTCAGGGTGCCGCGCGTCTCCGGTACCGTCATTCTCGCCTTCGACGTCTCCAACAGCATGACCGCCAAGGACATCGCGCCCAGCCGGCTGGCCGCGGCACAGGCGGCCGCCACCGGCTTCGTACAGGCACAGCCATCCACAGTGGACATAGGCGTGATCGCCTTCGATCAGGGGGCGCTGTCCACGAGCCAGCCGACCACGGACCACGACAAGACGATCGCCGCGATCAAACGGCTGCACACCGCCGGTGGTACCTCACTCGGCGCGGCGATCCTCGGCTCGCTGTCGGCCATCGTCGGGCACAACGTCACACTGCCCGACCCGAACAGCGACGCGCCCCCACCCAACCTGGGGTACTGGGGTTCGGCCACGATCGTGCTGCTCTCCGACGGGGAGAATACCGGCGGGCCGGACACCGAGGCGGCCACGGCGCTGGCCGCCGACGCCGGGGTACACATCGAAACCATCGGCATCGGCACCGTCGAGGGTACGACCATCGAGGTCGACGGGTTCCAAGTCGCCACCGCGCTCAACGAGGACGTGTTGACCCAGATCGCACAGGCCACCGCGGGCTCGTACCACCGGGCCAGCGATGCGCAGGCACTGGACCAGGTCTACCGCTCGCTGGACCTGCGGATCACCGCGAAGCCGGAGCTGGTCGAGCTGACCGGGGCGGTGGTGGCCCTGGCGGTACTGCTGCTCACCATCGGGGGGTTACTCATGATCACCTGGTACGGACGGATCGTCTGATGTCGCTCTCCTGGCCGTGGGCCCTCTCCGCACTGCTCGCCTTCCCGCTGCTGTTGGGGTACCGCGAATGGATGCGCAGGCGCCGCCGGCGGGGCGCGGTGCGGATGTCGAGCATCGCGCTGATCCGGGCGGCCCTGCCCGGGCGTTCGCTGTGGCGGCGCCGGATCCCGATCTGGCTGTTCGCCGCCGGCCTGGTGGTACTCGCCGGCGGGGCGGCCCGGCCGCAGGCGACGGTGGTCGAGCCTTCGGACTCCTCGGCGATCCTGCTCGCCCTGGATGTATCGGCCTCGATGTGCTCTACCGACGTGCAGCCGAACAGGTTGACCGCCGCACAGAACGCCGCCCGCGACTTCATCCAGGCGCAGCGCAGTGGCACCAAGATCGGTCTGGTGGTCTTCAGCGGCCTGGCCACGCTCCGGGTCCCGCCCACCGCCGACAAGTCCGCGCTGATCTCCGCCCTGGGCGGGCTGCGCACCGGCCGGGGTACCGCGATCGGCCTCGGCATCCTCTCCGCCATCGATGCCATCGCGGAGATCAACCCGGATGTCGCGCCGACCGGTGTCGACCTGTCCAAGCCAGATTCCAACGCGGGTGGTGATTTCCAGCCGGACACCATCGTGGTGCTCACCGACGGCGCGAACACCCAGGGGGTGGATCCGGTCACGGCCGCGCAGCAGGCGGCGGCGCGTCGGGTGCGGATCTACACCATCGGCTTCGGTACCAACCAGCCGGCTCCGATGGTCTGCCCGGCCAGCCAACTGGGCGACGACCCGTTCGGTGGTGGATTCGGCGGCGGTGGATTCGGCGGTGGTGGGTTCGGTCCGCCGCGGGGTGGTGGTTTCGGCGGCGGCCGCAGAGCCCTGGATATCGATGAGAACGCACTCACCAAGGTGGCGAGTGTCACCGGCGGCAAGTACTTCCAGGCCAAGGATGCCAAGCAACTCAACGACATCCTGCTGCACCTGCCCAGCTCGATCGTGTTGCAGCACAGGCGTTCGGAGTTGACGGTGTGGTTCGCGCTCGGCGGCGCACTGCTGGTTCTGGTCGGGGTGTTCCTCGCCCAGTGGTGGAACCGCAGCCGCACAGCGCCCCCCGGGAGGGCACGCCCCAGCCAGGAAGTGCCGTACCCGGCCGTCACCTGACCGGCGAGGCGGACGGGGCATCGACCTTGCTGGGCACCACCGGGCGGTCGATGCCGCCGGCGGCGAAGGCGCCGGTGACGAGCAGGTAGAGCAGGATGAGCGCACCGGCACCAACGGCCACCCGCAACGTCAACCACCGCCTGGTCCGCAGCGCCCTCTCATCCGCCCGCGCCTTGCGGTGGTCGCTCCAGGTGCGGCGGTTGTGCCGCCAGTGGGAACCCGCCCAGAAGGCGATCCCGGCGGCGATCACCAGCAGTACGTACCCCCCTGGCCCCACGCTCCGCAGACTAGGCAGTGCGGTCAATATCGGAAAGGTATTCGCGAATATCCGACAGTATTCGCCACCACCGGTACGGCCGGCTACGGTTCGGGTACGAAGCGGTACCCGATGCCGGGTTCGGTGATGAGGTACCGCGGCCGCCCGGGATCCGGCTCCAGCTTGCGGCGCAGGTTGGCCAGGTGCACCCGCAGGTAGTTGGTCTCGGTCTCGTACGCCGGCCCCCACACCTGTTGCAGCAACTGCCGCCCGGTGACCAGCCGGCCGGGGTCGCGCACCAGTACCTCGAGCAGGTGCCACTCGGTCGGGGTCAACCGCACCTGCCCTCCGGCGACAGTGGTCACCCGCTTGTTGGCAATGTCCACAGTGAACGCCTTCGTGGTGACCACAGCCTCCACAGTGGAGGGTACTGCTCGGCGCAGGGCAGCGCGCATCCGGGCCAGCAGTTCGCCCATGCCGAACGGCTTGGTGACGTAGTCGTCCGCGCCCGCATCCAGTGCGTCCACTTTGGCCAGTTCCGCGTGCCGGGCGGACAGCACGATGATCGGAGCCGGGCACCAGCCGCGCAGGCCCTCGATGACCGCGACGCCGTCCAGGTCCGGCAGGCCGAGGTCGAGGATGACCAGATCCGGTACGGTCCGGCCGGCGATGGCCAGCGCGCTCGTACCGTCGGCGGCGGTGGCGACCTGGTACCCGTGCGCGGTCAGGGTGATGCGCAGCGCCCGGAGCAGTTGCGCGTCGTCGTCGACCACCAGAACTCTGGTCATCCCGCCTCCGCGGCGGGGAGTGCGTGGGCGGCTGTCATAGCGCCGTTCCCGAAGTCTGGGCGGCCGGGAGTGCGACCGTCATGGTTAGTCCGCCGCCCGGTGTTCCGGCCGGCGTGATGGTGCCACCCATCGCCTCGATGAAGCCGCGGGCGATGGCCAGGCCCAGGCCCAGACCCGCCGTGGTGCTCCGGTCGTGCAGGCGCTGGAACGGTTCGAAGATCCGGTACCGGTCCGCCTCGGGTACCCCCGGCCCGTGGTCGACGACTTCGAGCAGCACCCGCCCGTCCACCGCTGCCCCGCGCAGCTCGACCGGCCGGTCGGCCGGTGCGTACGCGCGTGCGTTGGCGACCAGGTTGGCGATGACCCGCTCCAGCAGGCCCGGGTCGGCATTCGCCAGCGGCAGGTCGTCCGGTACCTTCATGTCCACAGTGGACTCACCGGGCAGCGCGTGCAGTAGCGCCTGCGCGGCGACCGCGTCCAGCGCGGTCGGCTCCAGGCGCACGCTGAGCACCCCCGCCTGCAACCGGCTCATCGACAGCAGGTTCTCCAGCAGCGCGTCGAGCCGGTCGGTGGATTCCTCGATGGTGGCCAGCAGTTCGGCCCTGGCCGCGGCGGGCAGATCCAGCTCCGGGTGGCGGAGGCTGGAGACCGCGGCCTTGATGCCGGCCAGCGGGGTACGCAGGTCATGCCCGACCGCGGCCAGCAGTGCGGACCGCACCCGGTCCACCTCGGCCAGGTCCCGGGCGGCGGCGGCCTCATCCGCCAGGCGCTGCGCATCGAGCGTACGGGCGGCAGCGGTGGCGAGCCTGGTCAGCGTGGCGCGATCCTCGGCGAAGATCTCCGGTCCCCAGGCCGCCAGCCGCAGCCGGTCGCCGGCTGGCGCCGAGAGCACCGGCCGGCCCGCCGGCGGCTGGCCGACCGCCGCCACCGGGTGCTCGCCATCCGGTCCGCTCGCCAACAAGGCCACCGCGGTCATCCCGAAGGTGTCCCGTACGTGTTCCAGCAGCCGGGTCAGGGATTGTGCCGAGACCGGTTCGGTGGCGGCACCGCCGAGCAGCGCGGCCGCCACGCCCCGCCGCGCCGCCCGTACCCGCTGCCGGGCAGCCACCTCCACCGCGAAGCTGACCGCGCTGGCCACCAGCACGTAGATCACCAGCACCACGACGTGCTGGCCGGAGGCGACCACGAAGGTGTGGTACGGCGGGATGAAGAAGAAGTTGACCAGCAGGTCGGCCCCGACCGCAGCGGCCAGTGCCGGCCACACGCCACCGATCGCCGCGGCGGCGACAACCGGCACCAGGTACAGCAGCGCGACACTGCTCAGCGAGACACTCGCCCGGGCCGGCACCAGCAGCGCGGTGAGCCCGGCGAGCCCGGCCGCCGCGGCGGCCACGCCGAGCAGGCCGCGCCGGACCGGCACCGCACGAGGTCCCCTCACGCCTCCCGTTATACGGCAGCGCGGCTGGAGGCCAGTTGCCACGGCACGTTGGTGACCATGACGCCACGCTGGAACAGCAGCCTCGCCTTCAGCCGCAGCGCGCTCTGGTTGTGCAGCACCGTCTCCCACCAGTGGCCGACGACGTACTCGGGCAGATACACCACCACCAGATCGCGTGGATGGTCCCGGCGCAACCCGGCGATGTAATCCACCACCGGACCGGTGATGTCCCGGTACGGTGCGTCCAGTTCGGCCAGTGGCACCGGGATGCCGCGCTCCGCCCACTCCGCCTGCAGGGCGCGGGTCTCGGCCGGGCTGCTGGCCACGGTCACCGCGGTCAGCGTGTCCGGCCTGGTGGCCCGGGCGTACGCCAGCGCCTGCAGGGTCGGCTTGTGCAGCCGTGACACCAGGACGACCGCGTGGATCCGGGCCGGCAGTACCATCCCACCGGGTTCCGGCGCGAGTTCCCGGGCGACCCGGCGGTAGTGCCGTTCGATCGACTTCATCAGCAGGAAGAGCGCCGGCATGGCGATGACCACCAGGTACGCGCCGTGCACGAACTTGGTCACCAGCACCACCACGAGGACCACGCCGGTGAAGACAGCACCCAGTCCGTTGATGAGGCGGGCCCGGTTGATCCGGCGCCGCCGCGCCCGGTCCGGCCCGGTCGCCAGCGCACCGGTCCAGTGCCGGACCATGCCGGCCTGGCTGAGGGTGAAGGAGACAAAGACCCCGATGATATAGAGCTGGATGAGTCTGCTCGTGGACGCGTGGAACGTCCAGATGAGCGCTCCGGCGAGCACGGCGAGGATGATGATGCCATTGCTGAAGACCAACCGGTCGCCGCGCCGGGCGAACTGCCGGGGCAGGTAGCCGTCGCTGCCGAGGATCGAGGCCAGGATCGGGAAGCCGTTGAAGGCGGTGTTCGCGGCGAGGATCAGGATCGCGGCGGTGAAGCCCTGAACCAACAGGAACAGGATCGAGCGGTACCCGAAGACCGCGCCGGCCACCTGCGCGATGGCGGTGCGTTGCTGGTACCCGGCGGGTGCGCCGACCAGCCGGCTGGGATCGTCGGCGATCCGTACCTTGGACACCAGCGCCAGCATGGTGATCCCGGCGAACATGGCGATGGTGGCACCGCCCATGATGGCCAGCGTGCCGGCGGCGTTGCGGCTCTTCGGCTTCTTGAAGTGCGGTACCCCGTTGCTGACCGCCTCGACACCGGTCAGCGCGGTACACCCTTGGGCGAACGCGCGCAGCGCGAGCAGCAGCAGGGCCGCCCCCGCGACGTGCTGTGCCTCGCCGATGCCGAACGAGGCGGACTCGGCCACCGGCCGGTCGCCGGTGACGATCCGCACCACTCCCCAACCGATCATCGCGAAGACGACCGCGACGAAGCCGTACGTGGGGATGGCGAAGATGGTGCCGGACTCCTTCACACCACGCAGGTTCAGCAGCGCGAGTAGCGCGACGAAGCCCAGCGACAGCAGCACCGACAGCGGCCGCAGGGTCAGGAAGGCGGAGGTGATCGCGTCCACGCCGGCGGCCACCGAGACCGCGACGGTCAGCACGTAGTCGACCAGTAGCGCACTGGCCGCCACGAGTGCCGCGTTGCGGCCGAGGTTGGCCCGGCTGACCGCGTACGCGCCGCCACCGTTGGGGTACGCGTGGCAGGTCTGCCGGTACGAGGCGACCACGACGGCGAGCAGCACGATCACGGCGAGCGCGACCCACGGGGCGAGGAAGAACAGCGCGAGGCCGCCCAGGCTCAATGCCCGCAGGATCTCCTCGGTCGCGTAGGCGTTGGAAGACAACGGGTCGGAGCAGAAGACCGGGAGTGCCAGCCGCTTGGGCAGCAGGGTCTGGCCCAGCCGTTCGTTGCGCAGTGGGCGCCCCACCAACAGCCGCTTGGTCCATCTCAACACGCCCCAAGCAGACGCTCGGGTACCCCCGACTTCGACGATCTTGACGCGGTCTTGACGCCGACCGGCCGCACCTTGACGACTTCTTTGCCCGCGGCACAGGTACGACCGGATGTCCGGTTCGTACAAGACGGGACCGGCCGGATCCGCCTACGCTCCGGTCATGACCGATGTTTTCCTTGCCGCGCAACGGTTTCTGCTCGCCGAGGGGCGGCTGCTGGAGCGCCGCCTGTTCGGTACGCTCTTCGCCGGCCAGCCGGCCGATGGCGTGCTGGACGCGCTGCGCGGGTACCAGAACGCCGACGGCGGTTTCGGCCACGGGCTTGAGCCGGACAAGCGCTGCCCGGCCAGCCTCCCGATAGATGTGGAGGTCGCGTTCGGTGCGATGGCCGCGGCCGGTACCGGCGACGCGGAGATGCTGCGCAGGGCGTGCGACTTTCTCGCCCGTACCGCGGCGCAGGCCGACGCCGGCGGTGCGGTGCCGCTCGCCTTTCCGGTGATCGAGTCGTACCCGCGCGCAGAGCACTGGTCCGACTGGACCTACCAGCCGGGCGTCAACCCCACGGCCGGGCTTGCCGGCCTGCTGTACCGGCTGGACTTCGACCACCCGTGGCGGGCGGCGGCCACCGGCTTCTGCTGGCAGGCGATCGAGACCGGCGGGTTGCCGGACGAGGTGCATGGGCTGGTCGAGATGCTCGGGTTCCTGGGCTGGGTACCCGACCGGGCGCGGGCCGCCCGGCACGCGCCGGAGGTACTGGAGCGGCTGGCCGCCGCGCCGATGTACCAGGCGGTACCGAAACCGGGCGAGTACGGGTTGACCCCACTCACCGTGGCACCGGCCGCGGACGCACCGTGGCGGAGCCTGTTCGCGGACGGCGACCTGGCGGCCCACCTCGACCACCTCGCGGCGGCCCAGCAGCCGGACGGCGGTTGGCCGATCACCTGGCAGCCGCCCAGCGACGCGTCGCGGTTGGACTGGCGAGGAACCGTCACGCTGCAGGCGCTGCGCACGCTCACCTCGTACGGCCGGCTGGCTCCGGCCAGCGCCGGCTGACTGTCCACTTTAGAACTCCTTGGCAGCCAGCTCCGCGTCGGCGTGCGCGGCCTGCCGACCGCTTTCCGCGTCCGCCGTGGCGAGGTTCGGCCGGAAGTAGACGTACCGCAGGTCGGTGAACCCGGCCCAGCGCAGCCAGTCGTCGAAGTACGGCGCCTGGAAATCGGAGCCGAACGCCGGCCCACGCCCATCCCCGTACACCGCGCTGGTGTAGATGACCACGGCCTTCCGGTGTTGGACC
>JAFMQQ010000132.1 GCA_017354595.1 Micromonosporaceae bacterium | reverse complement strand
GTCCCGGCCAGGCGAGCGCGCCGCTGCGGCCGGTCGAGGCGGCCGGACCTCCGGTGCAGACCGGCGCGACGGCGATCGGCTCCGGTGGCGCCGTGGCGACGGTGGACGCGGACGCGACCCGGGTCGGCATCGACGTACTGCGCCGGGGCGGCAACGCCGTCGATGCGGCGGTCGCGGCCGCCGCCACGCTCGGCGTCACCGAACCCTTCTCCTCCGGTCTGGGTGGCGGCGGCTTCTTCACCTACTACGACGCGGCCACCCGTACCGTGCACACCATCGACGGGCGGGAGACCGCACCGGCGACGATGCAGCCGGACGCCTTCGTCAACCCGCAGACCGGTGTGGCGTACGCCTTCCAGGAGGCACGGATCTCCGGCATCTCGGCGGGCATACCGGGTTCGCCGGCCACCTGGTCCGCCGCGCTGCAGCGGTGGGGCACGCTCTCCCTGGCACAGGCGCTGCAGCCGGCGATCGAGGTCGCCCAGCACGGGTTCACCGTCGATGCCACCTTCCAGGGCCAGATCGCCAGCAATTTCAACGACTTCGGCCAGTTCACCTCGACCAGCGCGCTGTACCTGCCGGGTGGGCAGCCGCCCGCGATAGGTTCCCGGTTCCGCAATCCGGACCTGGCCCACACGTACCAGCTGATCGCCCGTGACGGCGTGGACGTGCTGTACCGCGGTGCCATCGCCCGCGACATCGTCCAGACGATCCAGCACCCGCCGCTTGCCGCACAGCCGCTCGGCAGCTGGCCCTTCACGATCCGGCCCGGTACCACGGAACTCTCCGACCTGGCCGGGTACGCCGTCCGGCTCCCCGAACCGACCCACGTCCAGTACCACGGCCTGGACGTGTACGGCATGGCGACCCCGTCCAGCGGTGGCTCAACGGTCGGCGAGGCGCTGAACATCCTCTCCGGTCTCGACCTCGGCAGCCTGACCCGCACCCAGGCGCTGAACGACTACCTTCAGGCCAGCGCGCTCGCCTTCGCCGACCGCAACCGGTACGTCGGCGACTACACACCCCGCGCGCAGGTCGACCAGTTGCTCACGCCCGGGTTCGCGGCGCAGCGCCGCTGCCTGATCGACCCAACGGCCGCCCCGCCCCGGCCGGTCGCCCCGGGGGTACCCGGTGCCCCGGCCGGCTGCCCGACCACGACCGGCGGTGCGGACCCCGGCCAGGAGCAGCACACCACCAACCTGACCGTCGCCGACCGGTGGGGCAACGTGGTCGAGTACACGCTGACCATCGAGCAGATCGGTGGCAACGCGATGGTGGTGCCCGGCCGCGGTTTCCTGCTCAACAACGAGCTGACCGACTTCAACTTCACCCCGACCCAGGGCACCGCACCCGACCCGAACCTGCCCGCGCCGACCAAGCGGCCGCGCAGCTCGATGTCGCCGACCATCCTGCTCGACCACGGCCGGCCGTTCCTGGCGATCGGTTCGCCCGGCGGGGCGACCATCATCACGACGGTGCTGCAGATCCTGATGAACCGGCTTGACCTCGGCATGACCCTGCCGGAGGCGATCGCCGCCCCGCGGGCGTCGCAGCGCAACTCGGCCGGTACCGATGTCGAGCCGGCCTTCCTGGCCAGTCCCGAGGCGGCCGGCCTGGCCACGCTCGGCTGGACGTACAACGCGCCGGCCGAGATCGGTGCGGCGACCGGCATCGAGTTCCTCAGCGGTGGCCGGCTGCTCGCGGCGGCCGAGCCGGTACGCCGGGGAAGTGGCAGCGCCGCGGTGGTGCTACCGGCTACTGGCTGAGCAGGCCCAACCGGTACGCCGCGATCAGCGTCTCGGACCGGTTGTGGGTGCCCAGCTTGCGGAACAGCCGGGCCTGCGTGTTCTCCACCGTCTTGGTGGCGATGCCCAGGCTGCGGGCGGTCTGCCGGACCGTGTGCCCGTTCGCGATCGAGCTCAGGATGTCCCGTTCCCGGCTGGTCAGCTCGGGCGGCGCGGTGGCCGGCTGGGCGATCACCGTGGACATCCAGTTGGCCAGCAGCCGTACGTTGGCCGCGCCGAGCGTACGGTAGCCACGCGATACCAGCGTGAGCACCGGTACCAGATCCTGCTCGATATCGGTGCGGCTGACCATCGCGTAGGCCCCGTGCAGCACCGCGTCCACGGCGAGTGCCACGTCGGGCTCGGTCGAGCGCACCACGACGGCCGGCGCGGCCAGCCGCTCGGGCAGCTCCCAGTCGTCGTCGGCCGGGTCGATCAGCAGCGCGACCACCTGACCCCGCTGCCACTGCGCCCAGTGGTCGGTCACCAGGCCGTCCGGTACCCGCGCCAGCACGTACGGCACCCCGCGGTGCAGCAGCGCCTGGCTGACCTCATCGAGGCAGGCGCCGGAGGGCCCGCTGACCACCGTCAGCGCGGTACGCCCGGATTCCCGCCCGTCGTTGCCACCGGCCAGGCCGTCGTACGCCGCCCCGCCGGTCGAGGAACCGATGACCGCCGTCGAACCGTTGCCCGCCGGGCCGGCGGGACCGCCGTTGTGCCGGCCGGCGTGCGACCGGCCGGGTGCGCCGATACCACTGGAGATATCGAAGAGTCCGAGCGATATGGCGCGGGAGAGTGCGTGGCTCTGGTTCCCGACCCCGAACTTGGCGTAGATGCTGCGCTTGTGGTTCTCCACCGTGTGCGGGCTGAGGTGCAACAGCTCGGCCATCTCCGGCACGCTGCGCCCGGCGCCCATCAGCGCGACGATCGCCAGTTCCCGGTCGGTCAGCATCTGCCGCCGCGGCGGCGGGCGGACGGCGTGGGCGCGCTGGCGGATCAGGCGCAGCACCGCGTCGACGCCGGCGGAGACGGGCAGCAGCGCGGCGAGGTCGGCCCGCACGGCCTGTCCGACCGCCTCCGGCGCCGCTTCCATGTAAATGACCACCAGCTCGACGCCGGGGTACGTGTGGTGCAGCTGGTGCAGCGCCTCAACCGTCGCCGAGGTGAGCGTATCGACATCGACAAGCGCGACCGCCGGCTGGTACAACGAGCAGAGCGAGTAGAGCCCCTTCATGGTGCCGGCATGCCCGATGACGTCGATCTCCGACTGGCCTGCCAGGCCGGCGATCAGCGCGCTGCCTGCCGAGTACCGGACGGACTGGACGACCAGCCGGATGACCCGGCGTGGACTAGTGACCATCGGACGGCTCCCGCGCGGCTGCACCGCTGCTCGGATTTGTTAACCTCAACGAAATAGATCCACGAATTTACATGAGTGTAGGAGGTGCTAACCTTCTGGACAATCGTTGAACACCACCACCCCACCTGGGGGTCCTCATAAACCCCTAGGTAGAGTCCGTCCCCCAGGGGATTCTGACCGCTTTCGGGGCATCTACCCATGTAGTTGGGTGGCCGCCATGGTTACCAGAAGGCGA
Organism: Micromonosporaceae bacterium; assembly: GCA_017354595.1. GTDB lineage: Bacteria > Actinomycetota > Actinomycetes > Mycobacteriales > Micromonosporaceae > DATEJJ01. The sequence goes on along the minus strand of JAFMQQ010000132.1, from coordinate 4,242 downwards.
CTCCTCAAGGCCGGCACGGTCACCGGGGCGGCGATGCTCGTCCCCGCCGCGCTCGTGGCACGCCGGCGCTCCGCGACCGCTGCGCCGGTCCCGGGCGGCACGCTGGACCCCAACACCGTCCCCAAATACGTCACTCCACTGTTCATCCCGCCGGCGATGCCCGCCACCAGCACCAGTGGCGCGATCGACCGGTACGCCATCGGCACCCGCCAGGTCGCCCAGCAGATCCTGCCGGTCGGCTTCCCGCCCACCTCGGTCTTCGCCTTCGGCGTCGCCGGTAGCGGCGTCGCCTCCCGCACCCCCGGGTACACGATCGAGGCGCGCGCCAACCGACCGGTACAGGTCACCTGGGTCAACGAACTCGTCAGCGGCAACGGCAACTTCCGGCCACACCTGCTGCCGGTGGACCAGACCCTGCACTGGGCCAACCCACCCGGCGGCATCGCCGGCCGGGACATGCGCTCCACCTTCACCAGCACGCCCGGGCCCTACCGCGGACCGGTACCGATGGTGGTCCACCTGCACGGCGCGCACGTCCTGGACGACAGCGACGGGTACCCGGAGGCCTGGTTCCTGCCCAACGCACGCAACATCCCCAGCGGGTACGCCACCGTGGGCTCCTTCTACGACCAGTACAAGGCGTCGGCACGGGCCCGCTACGGTGTCACCTGGTCGACCGGGAACTCGATCTACCAGTACCCGAACGACCAGCGCGCCACCAACCTCTGGTACCACAGCCACGACCTGGGCATGACCAGAGTCAACCTGTACTCCGGCCTGGCCGGGATGTACCTGTTGCGGGGTGGCGCCAGTGACCTGCCACCCGGGGTACTGCCCGGTCCGGCACCGCAGCGGGGCGACCCGCCGGGGATCCAGTACCACGAGATCCCACTGGTGATCCAGTGCAAGTCCTTCAACTCCGACGGTTCGCTCTTCTTCCCGGACAGCCGCGGCTTCTTCGGCGATACTCCACTGGATGGACCGTGGATTCCGGATACCGATGTCCCTCCACTGTGGAACCCGGAGTTCTTCGGAAACACCATCGCGGTCAACGGCAACACCTGGCCAACGCTCACCGTGGCACCCCGCCGGTACCGGTTCCGGATCCTCAACGCCTCCAACACCCGGGTGCTGCTGCTCAAGATAGCCACCACCCCGGATGCGACCAGGCCGGCGAACGCGGCGCTGCCGATCTGGGTCATCGGCACCGATGGTGGCTTCGTGCCCCGTCCGGTCCCGTTGTCGAGCCTCCGGGTCGGGGTCGCCGAGCGGTTCGACGTGATCGTGGACTTCACCGGCCTGCCGCAGGGCACCAAGCTGTACCTGATCAACGAGGGGCCGGACGAGCCGTACGGTGGCGGCGAGCCGGGGACCGACTTCGACGCCGCGGACGTGGGTACCACCGGCCAGGTGATGCGGTTCGTGGTGGGCGCCCCGGCTGGGTCGGACACCAGCGTGCCGCCCGCACAGCTGCACCTGCCGACGGTCACCCGGGTCGGTTCGCCGACCAACACCCGCCAGGTCTCGCTCAACGAACTGGACTCGGGCTTCTTCGACGGCGCGCCGATCGTCGGCCTGCTCGGCACGCTCAACGCGGACGGTACCGGGCATCCACTGGAGTGGATGGACCCGGTGACCGAACACCCGGCGTTGAACTCCACCGAGCAGTGGGAGATATACAACTTCACCGAGGACGGCCACCCGATCCACATTCACCTGGTGCAGTTCCAGGTGGTGAACCGGGAACCGATGGACGGCTCGGCCCCGCCACGCCCGCCAGAGGTGTTCGAGAACGGATTCAAGGACACTCTGATCGCGCTGCCCGGCGAGATCACCCGGGTGAAGGCGACGTTCGACCGCGCCGGCCGGTACGTCTGGCACTGCCACATCATCGACCACGAGGACAACGAGATGATGCGGCCATATCAGATCGGTTGAGCCCGGCGTTGGGGTCCTGGCACGGCCAGGGCCCCAACGGCGTCGGTCAGGAGGGGACGGTGGCGGAGACCTTCCTCGGAACCACCATGCGCCACGCCTCGACCACCAGCTCGCGCAGCTCCGGTACATCAATACGGGCGAGCCGGACGCAGACCCAGTTGTAACGCATGTCTGACTTCCCGGGCAGGAAGAACTTTGTCGGTTCGCCGGCCACCAATCCGGCGCGCTCCTCCTTGGGGAAGCCGAACCCCAACGTCGCCTCGTCGCGCGACAGCGCCGCGAACACGATCCTCCCCACCCGGAACTTCACCCGGTCGCGGACCAGAGCCTCCTCCGCCCGCGGCAGGGAGAGCGCCATCCGCCGGACATCCTCCGTCGTCACCATGACCGCACGGTACGGCCCGGGTATGACATTGCGCGCGGCCAGCCGGTAGGCCGGCCCTGGCATCTGCGCGCGGCCAGGCCGCCAGCGGCCCGGCTGTCGGCCGCCAATGGCCTGACCGTTCCTTACCGGTTCCACCCACCACCGCGGCCGGCCCGTCACGCGGTGTGAGCAGCTGCCCTCCCGGCCGGCCGGTGCGACCACCCGGCCGGTGCTCGTTCCCGGGCCGGGCGGGTACCTTGGGCGGGCGTCCGACAAGCGGTTTGGCCGCTGGCGGAGCGGTAAGGTACGCGGAGAAGGTATGCGGGGAGGTAGTGGACGTTCAGCCCGGCATCGGCGACCCGGTCACGCAGCGACTGCGCGAGGCCGCGGTAGAGCTTGGCGAGCGGTACCTGAGCGTACTCCCAGTCGACACGGTCGCCGGAGTCGTGGCGGCGACGCATCGCGCGGTACTGGCCGAGGGCTTTCCGGCACCCGACGCGGACGCGCTGGCCGAGGCGGTCATCGGGCGGGCCCGGGCGGAGCTGGCCATCGCCGTCGACGCGACGCCGGGTGAGCGCGACTACCGCGCCACGCCTGCCCTCGCTACCGCTTGGACGCATCTGTTGGAGGGCGTCGCGGTGGTGCGAGCGGTCGGCGAGTTCGACCTCAGCACGGCACCGATCCTGCGTCACGAGGTGCAGCGGGCGGCCTCCAGCGGCCGGGCCGCGGTCATCGTGGACCTGGCCCGGGTCTCGTTCATGGACCTGGCCGGCCTGGCACCCCTGCGCGCAGCCGCGGACCAGGCAGCCAGGGCCGGATCCCGGGTACTGCTGCTACACATCCCGATCTCCGTACAGCGCCTGCTGCGCGCCTCCGGTACGGTTTCGGACCTGATCGACCAGGCGCCGGCCGGCCCGCGCTCGAGTGTCGGCGGAACGAGTTGAGCAGGCCACCCTCCCACCGCCGGCCCGGGTGGAGCATGATCCTACGGGTGACCGGAGGCCCGCTGCCCTGCGCCACGCTCCGGTGGTCGGTGGTCGCGCTCGCGGCGGTCGTCGGTCTCGCCGGGTGCGCCACCTCGGCTGCGCCGGCCTCGCGGCCGACGCCACCGCCGGCTGCCAGCACGCCGTCGGCGGGAGTGGCACACGGGTTGGCGGAGACGGTCGACGCGGACCACAGTTTCGTTCAGGCGACCGTCTTCGCATACGACCAACCGGTGGCGGCCGCTGCCGTGAAGCCATCGCAGGGCGATTACACCTGGGGCGCCGCCGATGTGCAGACGTGCGCCTCGCGCACGCTCGTCTTCGACGTCTCCGTCAGCAGCCTGCCGTGGCAGGTGGTCTATCCGGACGGGAAGGTCTACCCGTCGACCCGCATCGCGCAGCCGCAGTTCCCCCAGCCGATCTACTCCAGCACCATCCGGACGCTCTCGCCCGGGCAATGCGTGCGGGGCTGGGTCGTCTTCGCGGTACCGGCGGCGGGCCAACCCGATCGGATCAGGTACGCGCCCAACGACAGCACCCCGGTGGACTGGTACGTCTCCTGAACCACCACTGCGCCGGCCGTACCGGCACGCGATCCGCGCGCAAACTCAGCTCGGCAGGTCGCCCTGCATGCGCAGCCGCCGGATCCAGCCTTGCGCCGTGTGTCGCGGTACGCCGTAGTGCTCGGCCGTGCGGGTGACGCCACCCGCTTGCCGGAAGACCGTGACGATGTCATCGGGCATCCGGCGGTACGCCCGCGTCTGCCGATCGGACTTCGTCGCCGTGGCCTTCGCCGCCTTCGCCGCACGCCGACCGCGCGTGCTCGGCTGCCGCTCGTCAACCGCTTCCCGGGTCGTCGCCTTGCGCGCCGCTGCCCTGCGGCCGGTCGCCTTCCGGCCGGTCGCCGTCCGGCCGCCGGCGGCACTGCGCCCGGCACCATTGCGCCCGGCAGCAGCC
>JAFMQQ010000633.1 GCA_017354595.1 Micromonosporaceae bacterium | reverse complement strand
ACCGCTGGTTGACGGGTTGCGCCGGATCACCGCCCGCTGGGCCGCCTTCGACAGCCGGCCGGCCACCGACCTGTCGCCGGGCGGCCCGGTCGACGGCACCGCTGAGGCAACCACCGACGTGGATCCGCAGCCGATCCGGCAGACGTTGGAGGCGTGGGCAGCGGCCGAGGGCAACCCGGAGCGGTTCGACAAGGCCGCCGAGGCGTGGCACGAGCTGGCCCGCCGCGAAGAGGTGCGGTGCCTACTGGCGCACGGACTGCACGAAACCGACCCGCAGCTGGCCGTACCCCCGCTGTTGCGTGCCGAGCAACTGGCCGCCTCTGCTGGCATGGTGGTACTGCTGGGCCGGACCCGCCGGGCGCTGCGCCGCCATTCGGTACGCCGCGACGTACGCGGGCCACGCTCCGGTGATGACCTGACCGACCGAGAGCGTGAGGTGCTGAAGCTGGTGGCACGGGGCGAACCGACCAGGCGCATTGCTGGACAGCTGGGCATCTCGCGCGAGACGGTGGAGACGCACATTCGCGCGGGCATGCGGAAGTTGGGGGCCCGTACCCGCACGGAGGCGGCCGCGATCGCCATGGAGGTACTCGGATGACCACGCCGCGCTACGTGGTCGCCACCGGGACAGCGGCCACCGTCGCGCTGCGCCGGTTGGCCCGCGCCGGTTGGCACACCCGGGAAGGGTTCGCGCTGACCGACGCCGGCTGGGATGTCGCGGCACAGCGGCTGGTGCTCTACGGGCGAGTCTCCGATATGGACACTGCCGAGCTGGCGGTACACGCGGCGGCCCGGGGCGCCGGCGTGGTCGCCATCGTGGAGCCGGCCGGGGAGGTGGGCCGGGCACTGCTGGCCGACCTGTCCCGGCTGGGACCGGTGATCCAGGACCCGGAGGCCGAGGTCGAGCCGCACGAATCCGCGGACGGGGACGGCGGGCCGGTGGCGGTACTGCTGCCCGAGCAGCGGGCCCTGCTCGACCGGCTGGCCAACGGCGAGACGATCGCGGCCGCGGCGGCGGCCGAGTACCTGTCACTGCGCACCGCGAACCGGCGCATCGCCCAGGCCCGGGATGCGCTCGGTGTCCGTACCACGCGGGAGGCGGTACTGTCCTACCTGCGCCAGCGCAAGCCGAGTGCCTAGTGGACAACTAGCCCGCGGTGCGGGTCGGCGACGCCTGTCCGGCCTTGGCGAGCACGTCGCGGTAGATCTCCAGTAGCCGGTCGGTGACCGCCGCAGGGGTGAAGTTCTCCAGGTACCGGCGCCGGGCCACGGCGGTGTACCGGCCGGCATCCCGGTACGCCACCGCGAGTGCGCCGGCGAGTGCGTCGGCTCGCGGCGGCACCACCCAGCCGGCCGGCTGCGCCTGCCCGGCGCCGATGATGTCGGGCAGCCCGCCCATGCTGGTGACCAGCGCCGGCCGGGCCTCCGCGAGCGCCTCCACCACGGTCAGCGGGAACGGCTCGTCCCACAGCGACGGCAGTACCAGCACCGCGGCGGTACGCATCGCCTCCCGCATCTGCGCCCGATCCAGCCGGCCCACGTACCGCACGTCGTCGCGTTGCGCCGCGGCCGCCTCAACCTCGGCGCGCAGCGGCCCGTCGCCGGCCACGGTGAGGGTGCCGAGGCTACCGGCCCCGCCCGCGCCGGCGGTCGCGTCCAGCCACGCCGACAGCAGCAGCCGTACGCCCTTCTCCTCGACCAGCCGGCCGGCGAACAGGAAACCGGCACCTGCCCGGTCGTGCGCGCCGGGGTCGGGCACCGTGTTCGGCTTCACCGAGATCCGCGCCTCATCGACGCCCATCGCACGCAGGTGCGCACCCATCGAAGGGGTCAGGGTCAGGTACCGGTCGACCTGCCGCCAGGTGGGCCGGTGCACGGTGAGCGTGGTCGCCATGACCACGCTCTGCGCCCGGGAGCCCCGGTAGCAGGAGTGCACCACCGCCGGCACCGGTACCCGCCGGCCCTCGCAGTCGTGGCACGGGTGGCCGTCGCGGAAGAAGGTGGCGGCCGCGCAGACGTGCCGGTAGTTGTGCACCGTCTGCACCACCGGCACCCGGTACCGGTGGGCGGTGCGTACGATCCACGGCGAGATCAGCGGGTACGGGTTGTGCAGGTGGACCAGATCGGGGCGCTGTGTCGCGAACAGCTCCGCCAGCTCCCGCTGGGCAGCCCGGGCGTAGATCGGGGAGAGTGGCAGCAACGCACGCCGGGCCAGCGGCAGCGATCCGATCGCGTCCGACTCGCGCAGGAACGGCAGCACCGTGACACCGGCCGCGCGCAGCTGCTCGATGTCGGCGTCCACCACCCCGTTCTCGCCGGACGGGACCCCGGACCGGTACCGGTTGTGCGCGACGAGCACCTTCACCCGCGCCACACTACGCGGACCGGACCGGGTCCCCGGCAGCGCCGGGGCCGCTACTTCAGGTCGGTCAGTTCGGCCAGCTTCTCCTCGATCTCGGCCAGCTGCGCCCGCAGCCGCTCGGCCTGCTGCTGCGCGTCGGTCCGCTCCACCGAGACGATCTGCTCCACCGCCTCCTGTACCCCGGGCACGTCCAGCAGCGACACCATCTTCAGCGCCTCGGCCGGGCGGATCAGGTAGGGCTTGGCCAGCGTCTTGCTGCCCTGGGTGGCGCCGACCAACCAGTCGCCATCGGCGTAGGTCAGGGTCACGGTCAGCGCGGAGGGCGGCTTCGGCCGGCCGGCCGCCTTGCGCGGCCGCGGGATGGCGTCGGTACCGCCGGTGCCGGCGCTACCCG
>JAFMQQ010000632.1 GCA_017354595.1 Micromonosporaceae bacterium | reverse complement strand
CTGGCCCGCAGGGCGCCCTTCCGGGTCAGGATGCCGACCAGCCGGCCGTCGGCGTCCACCACGGGGGCCAGCCGGTGCCGCCCGGCGGCGAGCCGGTCGAACGCGTCCTCCGGCCCGATCCCGTCCGGCAGGGTCAGCGGCTGGGCGGACATCACCGCGCCGAGTTGGGTGAAGCGGTCCACCTCGGCGCAGTCCGCCTCGGTCACCACGCCCACCGGCCGGCCCCGCTCGACCACCAGTACCGCGCCGTGCGCCCGCTTCGGCAGCAGTGCCACTGCCTCGGAGACGGTATCCGTGGGGGCGAGCACGATCGGTGTGTCGCATACCAGGTGCCGCCGCTTGACCCAGCCCACGACTTCGGTGACCACATCCACCGGGATGTCCTGCGGGATCACGCACAGCCCGCCCCGGCGGGCCACTGTCTCTGCCATCCGCCGGCCGGCGACCGCAGTCATGTTCGCCACCACGATCGGCACCGTGGTACCGGTGCCGTCCGATGTAGACAGATCGACGTCCAGCCGGGAGCGGACCGCCGAGCGGTCCGGAACCAGAAAGACGTCGTCGTAGGTCAGCTCGAAGGCGGGTTCCTCATGCATCAGACGCATGCCACGAAAGTTACCGCCGCCGGCGCTGTCGGGTACCGCCGACGCCATTACCTGGTACGGTGACTCTGCTTAACGGGGGTCTGCCGTCCATCGTCTGCCTGGCGTGCCCTCCCGGGGCGCGCATGATCGTCCGGAGCCGCGAGATGAGAAACCTCCGGGCCGCGCTGATCACCGCGGCCACCGTGCTGCTGGTCACCGGGACGGCGGTCGTCGCCGGGGTTGGGACCACCTGGGCACGCCCCGACTCGCCGGAGGGCGGCGACGCCGGATACGTCACCCGGGTGGGCAGCGAGCTTCTGCTGCACGGCGAGCCGTTCCGCTTCGCCGGCACCAACAACTACTACCTCGAATACAGCTCGCCGCTGATGGTGAACGATGTATTCGACCGGGCCGCCGCGGCCGGGTTCACCGTGCTGCGCACCTGGGGCTGGCTCGATATCGGCAACCAGGACGGCAGCAACTCGGTCGCCGGCAAGAAGAACGGCGTCTACTTCCAGTACTGGGACGGCACCGCACCGGCGTACAACGACGGTGTGGATGGACTGTCCAAACTCGACTACGTGATCGCCCAGGCCGCCCACGACGGCATCAAGCTGGTCATCCCGTTCACCAACAACTGGAGTGACTTCGGCGGCATCGACCAGTACGTGCGCTGGGCCGGCGGGACGCACCACGACGACTTCTACACCGACCCGCGGATCCAGGGCTGGTACCAGGCCTGGATCGCGCACGTGCTCAACCACGTCAACACGATCACCGGGCTGGCGTACAAGGACGATCCGACGATCATGACCTGGGAGTTGGCGAACGAGCCGCGGTGCAAGGGTTCCGGCCTCTACCCGCCGTCGCCGACCTGCTCCACCGGGACGCTGGTCTCCTGGGCCGACACGATGTCCCGGTATATCAAGACGATCGATCCGCACCACCTGGTGAGCGTCGGCGACGAGGGCTTCTACGCCACCGACCCGGGCGGTAGCGACTGGACCACCAGCGGTGGCGAGGGCGTCGATACGCTCGCCTTCACCGCGTTGCCCGCGGTGGACGTGATGTCCTTCCACCTGTACCCGGACAGTTGGGGCAAGACCGCCGACTGGGGCACCGACTGGATCCGCAGCCACGTGCAGGACGCGCGCCGCCTGCACAAGGCGGTGATGCTCGGCGAGTTCGGCCTGCTGGACAAGGCGACCCGCAACCCGGTGTACCGCACCTGGACCGACGCGCTGATCAGTGGCCACGGCAACGGGCTGCTGTACTGGATCCTCTCCGGCCGGCAGGACGACGGCACGCTCTACCCGGACTACGACGGCTTCACCGTCTACTGCCCGAGTCCGGTCTGCCAGACCATCAGCAACGCGGAGGTACGCCTGGCCACCGGCCGGCCGGTCTTCCCGCCGGTCGCGGACGATGACTCGGCGACCACCGGGTTCGACACCCCGGCCACGGTCGCCGCCACCGCCAACGACATCGCCTACCTGACCACCATCCAGCCGCAGACAGTCGACCTCGATCCGGCCACGGCCGGCCGGCAGACCGCTGTGACCGTCCCGGCTGGACAGTTCACAGTGGACTCCACCGGTACGGTCACCTTCACGCCGGTGGCCGGCTTCCACGGCCGGACCACGGCGACCTACACCGTGCAGGACCGCACCGGCCGGGTGTCCAATGTGGCCACGATCGCGGTGACGGTGAAGGCGAACCCGGGCGCGCCGATCCAGTTCGCCTCCTTCGAGGACGCCACGCTGGACGGTTGGGCGCCGGGCAGCTGGCAGACCGACGCCGGCACGCTCAGCCAGCAGACCGACTTCCACACCGACGGCGCGGCTGGCCTGCACGTCTCGGCGACCGGTGGCGGCTGGTTCGGTGCCAACCTGGCCACCCCGGTGGACATCTCCGCCAAGTCGGCGCTGAAGGTGGACCTGCGGACCGGCCCGGCGGCCGGCACCTCCATCGACATCGCGATCCAGAACAGCGCTGACTTCACCTGGTGCCAGGGCAACTTCAGCTTCGTACCGCAGGGCAGCACGACCACGTTCGTCGCCGACCTGGCCAACGGCTTCTCCTGCGACGCGACCACGCTGACCGACATCAGGGCGATCTGGGTCTACCTGAGTCCCGGAGAGTTCGATCTGGACAACGTGCGCGCCGAGTAGG
>JAFMQQ010000631.1 GCA_017354595.1 Micromonosporaceae bacterium | reverse complement strand
CTCCGGATGATGAGAAGCACCCGGATCCGGCGCAGCAACCGGCGGCCGGCAGCGATCAGGCACCGCCGCGACGGGCCAGGGTGGAGCTTTCGCCCGGGCTGGGCGTGGACGCCTGTGGCAACGAGATCGTGGTACGGCACGGCTGCGAGGTGAACCTGTGGCAGGCGTTGCCGCCGGCCGAACGCACCAGCGACGGCACCGAGGTGACCACAGTCTGGGTCGGCGTCCAGTACGACGAGGAGGCGGTCGAGCCGACCCGTACCGTCTTCACCTCCGGCTGCTCGGACACCTCCGACTGCGAGTTCGGCTGGACCCGGGAGGGCTTCAGGGTCCAGGTGACCAGCCACCGGCCGGAGCCGGACCGCCGCTGCGACCTGTGCGACGAGCCGCCCGGATCTGGCGCGGCCGGTGGCTGCGCCGACTGCCAGCCTCCGGTGCTGTGGCTGGCCCGCATCGACAACATCGACTGGTCCGCGCGGGTCACCGCGGCCCAGATCGACCAGTCCATCCGGCGCCCGTTCGGCCGGCGGGTTCCCACCGTGGTGACCGGGATCAACTGGATCCACGGCCACACGTACTCGGTGGAGGAGGCCGGCGCCCTGCTCGGTACCCACGACCCCAACGGTGGGCTGCGGGTGCGGTTCTCCGACGACGTGCGTACCGAAGGCCTGCGCCGCGGCGTGGTAGAGATCCAGGTGATCGAGGGTGGCGCCGGGCGCAACGCGGACACCTGGTACATGGGCGGCCAGTTCGAGGACCTGCCGGAGACGGAGTTCGTGCGCGAGTTCCGGTACCGGCAGACGACCCGCGAGACGCTGCAGGACGACGACCGCGTGATGATCACGGTGCGCACCGCGTTCCTGCTCGACCGCTGCTGCCGCCCGGTCGACGGTACCCACGTCGGCGGCCGGGTGCCGCTGATCGACCAGCCGTCACAACCCGACTCCGCCGATCCCTGCGCCCTGCCACCGGGCGGGATCGGGCCGTGGCACTCGGGTACCGGTGCCGGTGGCGATGTCTTCGAGAGCTGGTTCTTCGTGAAGGAATCCCGGTGATGCAGATGAGTACAGTAACCACCGCCCAGCCCGCGACCACCGGATGCGGTTGCGGGTCTGGAGGCGGCTGTGGCGGCGGCTGCCAGGGCGCCTGCGGCGGCGCCGCCAGTCAGGCCAGCGCCTTCATCCGGCCCAACTTCTTCGCCGGCCAGCTGCTCACCGAGGACGACCTGCAGGCGCTGACCGGGTACGTCACCGGCAAGCGGCGGCTGACCAACCGGCTGGTCTTCGGGCCGGGTGTGGTCTGCGGGTTGGAGGTGGTCTGCGATCCGTGCGGCGGCGGGAAGGTGACGGTACGCCCGGGGTACGCGCTGGACTGCTGCGGCAACGACATCGTGCTGGACTGCCCCGAGTCGGTTGACGTGAATGCATTGATCCGGGACCTGCGGATCCGGTCGCTCGGAGTGGACTGTGGCGAGGACTGTGGCGAGGGGACGGACGCGAACGGCCGCCAGTACCAGCTCTATGTCCGGTACACCGAACAGCCCACCGACCCGATCGCCCCGTACCCGACGGGTGAGCCGTGCTCGTCCAGCGACTGCTCGCCGTCCCGGATCCGGGAGACGTTCACCTTCGTCATCAAGTGCGGCACGCCGGCCAGCCACCGGTACGACCCGGGCGACTTCCTGACCGCCCGGTTCGGTGCGATGGACGCGCTGTCCGCGGTGTACAACGGCGACAGGCACCTGGCCCCGTACGTGGCGCCGCTGCGCAACACGGTTGCCGCGGCCGGCACGACGGTCACCTTCGACGACGCCGCGGTACAGCAGCTGACCACCGCCACCGGTGCCGTCAACGACCTGCTGAACCAGGTCGGGCAGCAGAGCCTGACGCCACCGCAGGCGCAGGACCTCACCGAGCGGGTACGGGTGCTGGCCAGCTCGGTCGCCCGGTACCTGGTCTCCGACCAGTCCAGCAAGGTGTCGCTGACCGAGGCGCAGCAGGCGCTCGACCAGGCCACCACGAAGCTCAATGGCACCGACACCATCACGGTCTGGGACGACCAGTTGCGTGCGGAGCTCGCCACCGCGCTGATCAGCGAGGTCCGGGCCCGGCTGCTGCCCAGCGGTGCAGCTGCCGCCGCACCGCTGGAGACGCGGATGCTCGCCCAGGGCGCACCGCTCTCGTACGACCTGCGGCGCTCGATCAACGCCGGGCTCAATACGCAGTGGCAGTGGCTGCTGGTCCGGCTGGACACCTCGGGCGGGGTCAGCGACTGCGCCACCAGCGGTACCGTCGCCGGGATCACCCTGCCGCCCGCACTGCCACCGCCGCAGGACGGCCAGGGGCCGCACCCGACCACGGCCGAACTCTCCACCACCGCCGACGCGCTGGAGAAGCTGCACGCCGCGCTGCTGGGCTACCTCGCCGACAGCGCCTGTGCCAGCCTGCACCCGCCGTGCGGCGACTGCGCGCAGACCGATCTGCTGCTGGCCGAGGTGACGGTTCGCGACTGCACCGTGGTGGAGATCTGCACCTCGGGCCGCGAGCAGGTGCTCCCCGGTGGCAGCGGGTACGCCGGCTGGCTGCCCACGCTGTACCAGGCGCGCCCGCTGGCCGAGCAGGTGTGCTGCCAGCCGATGGTGGCCCCACCCGGCCAGCCCGACCCGCAGCTGCCGTACCTGCCGGGGCTGTTCAGACAACCGCCGCTGACGCCGCTGGACCAGCTGCTGGCGCTGCTGCTGCCCGCGGTCGGGGGGG
>JAFMQQ010000630.1 GCA_017354595.1 Micromonosporaceae bacterium | reverse complement strand
TCCGACGCGGACCGGGCAGCGGCCCAGTCCGAGCTGTCTGAGGCGAGCAAGTTGCTGGACCACTCGGAAGGATACGTACCGCGCGGCACGCCGTGATCGTGCGAGCAGCCCGCGCGCCGCTTGCCTAGGATTGGCCCGGATCGGAGGTGAGTCGTGGCAGACGAGCATCAGGCCGTGGCCGAGGATGCGCAGTCCCTGGAGCAGATCGAGGGCAAGGCCTGGGGTGACCCGCCGCCGGAGGCCACCTCGATGATCGCCGCGGTACACCGGCTGCGTCGGGTACCGGTCGGCTCACTCGACCCGGAGGGTCTGCGGTTGCTGATCGCGCAGCGGGTCGGGGTGGAGACACTGGTGCCGCGCGCGCTCACCGCGCTCTCGGCGGAGCCGTTGCTGGAGGCCGACTACTACCCCGGCGACGTACTGGTGGCGGTGCTGCGGGTACCGGCCGCCTACTGGACGGCACACCCACAGGAGTTGGGCCGGCTGACCCAGATCATCGCGTCGATCGAAGAGCCGGATCCCGAACTCAAGGACGACATCGATGCCTTCTGGGCGGCGGTGTCCCCCGAGTCGGCACCCAGCGCTGCACCGCGCGATCCCGGGGTACAGCCCGGTTAGTCACGGGCGGGGCGGCCCGGCCGCCAGCCGGGTGAACGCCTCCGCCACGCCACCGCGCCACCAGCCGAACGCCTCGACCCACCAGGTGAGGCCGGCCGCCACGTACGGCTCCACAGTGGACGGATCCCGGCTGGTACCCTCCAGCGCGATGTCGTAGCCGTCCAGGCTCCCGCGCCGCTGGCGCAGGTACGCCACCACCGACTCGAAGACCTCCGGCGGCACCGGCCGCTCCCGGCCGTACCCGGCGAAGGTGGGCATGGCACCGTCCCACCGGGCGGCGCGCCGGAAGCCGGCCCGGGTGGGCCACCGCCCCGGGCACCAGACCGGGATCCGCGGCCGCTGCACCGGTACCGGCTGCATGGCGACACTGGCACCGGAAGGCAGGACGACCGGGGTGCCGGCCCAGAGCCGCACCAGCGTGTCGAGCGACGCGTCCAGGGTCGTGGCGCGCGCCTTGAGGTCCGGGTCCTCGCCGAAGGCGGAGTACTCGCTGTCCATCGAGCCGAGCCCGGCCCCGAAGACCAGCCGACCACCGGAGAGCACGTCCAGGCTCGCCGTCTCCCGCGCCACCACCTGTACCCGCCGGCGGGGCAGCGCGGTCACCAGGATGCCCAGCCGCACCCGGGCGGTACGGGCGGCGATCGCGGCGAGTGACACCACCGGACTCGCCACCGGCCAGTCCGGCTCGGAGTAGAGCAGGTGGTCCCAGAGGTACACCCCGTCCCAGCCGTTCTCCTCGGCCGCGACCGCAAGCTCCAGCAGCACCCGGGGATCGCCGAACTCGCCCACCACCGGCAGCCCGGCCGCGTACCTGACCATCACGGTCGAATGGTAGGGACGGATTCCGGGCGGCGGGCACTGGCGTGCGTCTGGCATGCTTGGCGGGCGACCCGGGGAGGAGGGCCATGTCCGACGGTCAGATCGTCGTCTCTGGCGTGACCAAGGTGTACAAGGACGTCAGAGCGGTAGACAACCTGTCATTCACGGTCGAACCCGGCCGGGTGACCGGGTTTCTCGGGCCGAACGGCGCCGGCAAGACCACCACCCTGCGCATCCTGCTGAACCTGGTCCGGGCCACCTCGGGCGTGGCCACCATCGGCGGGCAGCGATACGCGGACCTGCACGACCCGATCCGGCACGTGGGCGCGATCCTCGAGGCGAGCAGCGCACACAAGGGCCGCACCGGTCGCAACCATCTCCGGGTGATCTGCCGCGCCGCCGGCCTCCCGCTGGCCCGGGCGGATGAGGCGCTGGCGCTGGTCGGGTTGACCCCGGCGGGCAAGCGGAAGTTCAAGGGATACTCGCTCGGGATGAAGCAGCGGCTCGGTATCGCCGCCGCACTGCTCGGCGACCCGCAGGTGCTGATCCTCGACGAGCCGGCCAACGGGCTGGACCCGGAGGGGATCCGCTGGATGCGCGATCTGCTCAAGGGCCTGGCCGACAAGGGCCGCACCATCCTGGTCTCCAGCCACCTGCTCTCCGAGATGGAGCTGCTCGCCGACGACGTGGTGATCATCGCGGCGGGCAAGCTGGTCCAGCAGGGCACCGTCGACCAGGTGATCGATTCGATGGCGCAGACCGGGCGGGTCCGGGTTCGTACCCCCGATGTGGAGAAGCTGACCGCGGCGCTGAGCGAGGCCGCGAGCGTGAGGACCACGGAGGACGGCGCTCTGCTGGTGACCGGTATGGAGCCACCGGCGGTGGGCGCCGCCGCGCTGCGGGCCGGCGTCGAGCTGCACGAGCTGGTGGCCGAGCGGCCCGACCTGGAAGAGGTCTTCCTCGAACTGACCAAGGGAAAGGCGGAGATCCGGTGAGCGCGAGGAGTGAGCGAAGCGAGCCCCGCAGCGCGCCCCGGGAGGGCCCGCCCAGCCAGGAATGTCGCGAACGAAAGGCGGCGACCCGATGAGCCTGATCGTGGAGAGCCCGACCCTGGGCAAGTCCAGCCACGCGGGTCCGCCGCCGATCCGGCTGATCCGCGCGGAGATCATGAAGATCCGCACCACCAACACCTGGTGGCTGTTCCTGATCGGGATGGTCGTGGTGGCCGGGCTGGCTCTGCTGGTCCACGGACTCACGTACCACTTCACCCTGTATCCCCCGCTAGGTCAGGTCAGCGCAGATCAACGCGCGCAGGTCCAGGCG
>JAFMQQ010000629.1 GCA_017354595.1 Micromonosporaceae bacterium | reverse complement strand
ACCCGGCCGCTGCGGTCGCGTACCGGCGCCGAGACGCTCGCCACCCCGGCCTCCCGTTCCGCCACACTCTGGGACCAGCCGCGGCGGCGTACCTCGGCCAGGGTGCGCCCGGTGAACTTGCACCGTGGCAGCAACGGCATCACCGCCTCGGGCGGTTCCCAGGCGAGCAGTACCTGCGCCGCCGAGCCCGCCGTCATGGGAAGTACGGCACCCACCGGTACGGTGTCCCGCAGCCCACTGCTGCGTTCCGCGGCCGCCACACAGATCCGTTCGTCCGCGCGCCGCAGGTAGAGTTGGGCACTCTCGCCGGTCGCGTCGCGCAGCGCGGTGAGCATCGGTTCCGCGGCTGACAACAGCACATCGGGTGCCGCATTGGCCAACTCGCCCAGCCGCGGGCCGGGACGCCACCGGCCCTGCTGGTCGCGTACCAGTAGGCGGTGGATCTCCAGCGCCTGGGCCAAGCGGTGAGCCGTGGCGCGCGGGAGCTTGGTCCGCTCCACGAGTTCGGCCAGGCTCGCGCCGTCGACGCAGGCGGCGAGGATGACCACCGCCTTGTCGAGAACGCCGACACCGCTCATACTGTGTCCCATACAGCGAAACTTACCTCCCAGATTGTAGGATGTCCAGATGGTGGGAGTACAACCAGCACAGCGCGCCCCGGGAGGGCACGCCAAGGCAGGACCGCGAACTCTCGCGGAGAAGACCTGGGACGCGCACGTGGTCCGATCGGCCGACGGCGAACCAGACCTGCTCTACATCGACCTGCATCTCGTGCACGAGGTGACCAGCCCGCAGGCCTTCGACGGCCTGCGGTTGGCCGGGCGCAAGGTACGCCGCCCGGACCTCACCATCGCCACCGAGGACCACAACACCCCGACCGACTTTCCAGCCGCCGGCTCCCGCCAGCCGGCCGGCTCCACCCACCCCGCCGGCTCTACTCACCCCGGTGGCAAAGATCTGTTCAGCATCGCCGACCCGGTATCCCGCACGCAGATCGAGACACTGCGCCGCAACTGCGCGGAGTTCGGCATCCGGCTGCACTCGCTCGGCGATGCCCAGCAAGGCATCGTGCATGTGCTCGGCCCGCAGGTCGGCCTCACCCAGCCGGGCATGACGATCGTCTGCGGCGACTCGCACACCTCCACCCACGGCGCCTTCGGCGCGCTGGCCTTCGGTATCGGTACCAGCGAAGTGGAGCATGTGCTCGCCACCCAGACCCTGCCCCAGGCCCGCCCGAAGACGATGGCGGTCAACATCGTCGGCGAACCCGGGCCGGGCGTCACGCCCAAGGACCTGATCCTGGCGCTGATCGCTCAGGTCGGTACCGGCGCCGGCCGGGGCCACATCGTGGAGTATCGCGGCGAGGCGATCCGGGCGATGTCGATGGAGGGCCGGATGACCATCTCCAACATGTCCATCGAGTGGGGCGCCCGGGCCGGGATGGTGGCTCCGGATGAGACCACCTTCGAATACCTGCGCGGCCGGCCGTACGCGCCGACCGGCGCGGACTGGGACGCGGCGGTGGCGTACTGGCGCGGTCTGGTCACCGATGCGGGAGCCACCTTCGATGCTGAGATCACGCTCGATGCGAGCGCGGTCACGCCGTTCGTCACCTGGGGCACCAACCCAGGGCAGGGCGCGCCGCTCTCGGCGTCGGTACCGGACCCGGACTCCTTTGCCAGCCAGGCCGAGCGCAATGCGGCGGCCAGGGCGCTGGAGTACATGGCGCTGCGCCCCGGTACTCCACTGCGGAGTATCCCGGTCGACGTGGTGTTTCTCGGTTCCTGCACCAACGGAAGGCTGGAGGATCTGCGCGCGGCGGCCAAGGTGGTCGCGGGGCGCAGGGTCGCCGACGGGGTACGGATGCTGGTGGTACCCGGATCCGCAGCGGTACGGGAGGCAGCCGAGCGCGAGGGTCTGCACGAGGTATTCATCGCGGCGGGTGCCGAGTGGCGTTTCGCCGGGTGCTCGATGTGCCTGGGCATGAACCCGGACGTGCTGCAGCCGGGCCAGCGGTCGGCCTCCACCTCCAACCGCAACTTCGAAGGACGGCAGGGCAAGGGCGGCCGGACCCACCTGGTTTCGCCACCGGTCGCCGCGGCGACCGCGGTGCTCGGCCACCTGGCGGCACCGGCGGACCTGGGCTGAGCGGACCAGAGGGAGATCGAGAGATGGAGAAGTTCACTGTCCACACTGGTACGGCCGTCCCACTGCGCCGATCCAACGTGGACACAGACCAGATCATCCCGGCGGTATACCTGAAGCGGGTGACCAGGTCCGGCTTCGAGGACGGGCTGTTCCGGTCCTGGCGGGAAGCCGATCCCAAGTTCGCGCTCAACGACGAGGCGTACCAGGGCGCCACCATCCTTGTGGCCGGCAGCGAGTTCGGCACGGGGTCATCGCGTGAACACGCCGTGTGGGCCTTGCGGGACTGGGGTTTCCGGGCGGTCATCGCGGCGAGCTTCGGGGACATCTTCCGGGGCAACGCGATGAAGGAGGGCCTGCTCCCGGTGGAGCTTGAACTGCCGGCGATCGAGGCCCTGTGGGACGCCGTCGAGCTGGACCCGGCGGTACAGGTCACTGTGGACCTAACCGCTCGCGAGGTGCGAGCAGCCGGCCTGACCTGGGCGTTCCCACTCGACGACTTCAGTCGATGGCGGTTGCTGGAAGGCTTGGACGACATCGGTTTGACGCTTCGGTACGAGCTGGAGATCGGCGCGTACGAAGCCCGCCGGCCGGCCTTCAAGCCAACGGTAGGGT
>JAFMQQ010000628.1 GCA_017354595.1 Micromonosporaceae bacterium | reverse complement strand
GGCCTCGCGCAGCGCGGAGACGAAGACACCGACGCCCAGGGTGGAGATCGGGGCGCTGGACCTGTCGCCCGAGGTGGTGATCTCGACCAGCTCGACCTGCTGCCCGGCGAGCCTGGTCAGCGCGGTGGCGACCAGTCCCGCCTGGGCCAGCGCCAGTGCGCTGCCGCGGGTACCGATCCGGAGCGCCATCAGCTGACCTCCGGGATCTCCGCGACCGAGCCCGGCTCGGGGACCTCCAGGTCGAACAGCTCGCGCAGCAACTGGGTGTACCGGTCGCCACCCGGCTCGGCGGCCAGCCGGCGCACCCGCACCGTCGGCTGGTGCAGCAGCCGTTGCACCACCCGGTGTACGGTCCGGGCCACCTCGGCCCGCTGCTGTTCGGAGAGTTCCGGCTGGCGCTGCGCCAGCCGGCGCAGCTCCGCCGCCACCACCTCGTCCGCGCGGGCCCGCAGCGCGGCGACGGTCGGCGCCACATCGGCACTGCGCAGCCACGCCATGAACGCCGCCACCTCACCGGCGACCAGCCGCTCCACCTGTTCCCGGTCGGCGAGCGCAGCGCTGGCGGCCGCACTCCCACCCGACCCGGCACCGGAGCGCACCGCGTCGCCGACCTGGGCGATGTCGATCACCCGGACACCGGGCAGCTGCCGGACGGCCGGGTCCACATCGCGCGGTACCGCCAGATCCAGGATGGTGACCGGGCCGCGTACGTGTCCGGTGTCGATCACGTGCCCGACCGAGGCGGTCGCGGTCACTACGAGGTCCACAGTGGACAGATCGAGCTCCGGTACCGGTACCGCGCCGTGCAGCTGCGCCAACCGGGCCGCCCGGTCCGGGCTACGGCTGGTCACGTACAACGGGTCGGCGCCCGCCCGGCGCAGCGCGGCCAGCGCCAGCCCGCCCATCGAACCGGCCCCGTTGACCAGAGCCGGCCGCCCGGCCACCGGCCCGGCCAGGCTCAGCGCGGTCGAGACGACATTCTGGCCGGCCCGGTCGATACCGGTCTCGGCGTGCGCCCGCTTGCCCACCCGCAGCGCCTGCTGCATCAGTTCGTGCACCAGGGTGCCGACCGCGTCCTGCTCGACCGCGCGGCCGTACGCGTCGCGCAGCTGGCCGAGGACCTGCGCCTCGCCCACCACCATCGAGTCCAGGCCGGTGGCGACCCGGTACGCGTGGTGCACCGCGTCGGCGTCGTAGTGCACGTACAGGTATTCGGCGAGCTCGTTCTGGCTGTACCCGGCCCGCGCGGCGAGTACCGCACCGATGTCGGCCAGCCCGCCGTGGAACGCGGTCACGCCGGCGTACACCTCGACCCGGTTGCAGGTGGAGAGCACCAGCGCCTCGCCGACGTACTCCTGGCTCAGCAGGGCGTCGAGCAGCTGTGGCGCCGCCCCGGTTGGGACCGAAAGGCGTTCGAGTACGGTCACCGGCGCGGTGCGGTACGACACGCCAACGATGAGCAGCTTCACGACCCGTACGCCTCCTGTCCCAGGACACCGCCGAGCGTCGATGGCAGTGCGGTCAAGGATGCCTTGCGGTGTTCGTGGAAGGAAAGGATCTGCAGCTCAATGGCGAGGTCGACCTTGCGTACGTCGACGTTGTCCGGGACGTTGAGCACCTTGGGCGCGAAGTTGAGGATGCTGGTCACGCCACAGGCGACCAGCGCGTCGGCGACCGACTGCGCGGCCTGCGCCGGAGTGGCGATCACCGCGATGGAGATCCGCTCCTGCGCCACCACTAGGGGAAGTTCGTCTACGTGGTGGACGCGCAGCCCGCCGATCCGCTCCCCCACCCGGCGCGGGTCGGCGTCGAAGAGGGCGGCGATGTGGAAGCCGCGCGACTCGAAGCCCGCGTACCCGGCCAGGGCGTGCCCGAGGTTACCGACGCCGACCAGAGCGACCGTCCGGTGCTGGCTCAGGCCGAGCACGTACTCGATCTTCGCGATCAGGCTGGCCACGTCGTACCCGACCCCGCGGGTACCGCTGGAGCGCAGGTAGGAGAGGTCCTTGCGGAGCTTGGCCGAGTTGACCCCGGCCGCGCCGGCCAGTTCCTCGCTGGAGACCACGTCGAGACCGGTCTCGGCCAGACCGTGCAGCGCCCGGAGGTACTCGGGAAGGCGCGCCACGGTCGCCTCCGGCAGGTCCGGTAGGTCGAGGCCCGAGGGGCCGGTCTGGGCATTCCGCGTTGATGCCCGGTCGCGCTGGTGACTCATCGCCGTTACAGATTAGGCATTTGTGAAGGCATGCACAAATCGTGATCTTGGTCGCATCACCGGCTCGGGTGGCTCTCGAGATCTGCCACGGCGATCAGGGCGATCGCGTCGGCGAGGGTATCGACGACCGGCTGCCCGGTGGCGCGCAGCCGGTCCGGGTCGGTGAAGCCACCGGTGTACAGGATGATCTGGGCGCCCACGGAGACGGCCGCGTCGGCATCATCGACCGAGTCGCCGATCAGCACGCAGTCGGTACCGGCGACCCCGAGCGCCGCGAGGTGCTCGGCCAGGTGCGGCGCCTTGTGCCCACCGCCGGGGCTATGGCGCAACCCGTCCACCCGGGCGAAGTACCGGGTCAGCCCGTACCCGGAGACGGTCGGTACCAGCTGGTTGTGAAACCACATCGACAACAGTGACTGTGTTCCGGCCCAGCCGCGCAGCGCGGCCTCGGCGCCGACCGACAGCGCACAGGTGGTGAGCCCGGCGGCGTAGGCCGCATGGAACTCGGCATCCAGCCGGGCGAACTCGTCTGCAGTCAGGCTCCGGCCG
>JAFMQQ010000627.1 GCA_017354595.1 Micromonosporaceae bacterium | reverse complement strand
CTGCTGGCCCGCGGGTACGCGTACAAGGAGATCGCCCGGGAGTTGTACATCTCCATCAAGACGGTGGAGACGCACGTCTCCAACGTGCTGCGAAAGCTGCAGATGTCCAACCGGTACGAGCTGTCCCGGTGGGCGGCCGACCGCCGACTGGTCTAGTTCACCCGGGCCGGATCACGCCGTGGGCAGCACGGTGAAGGCCTCGGCCAGCGAGCCTTCGGGGAGCCCGGCCGCCCGCGCGTTCTGCTCCAGCAACGGGCGCAGCCGGGACTCGATGTCCTCGTGCGCGGTCTGTGAGGTGTGTGCGGCGAGCGCGGCGAGCTTGCGCGGCCAGGCGCGGGTGATGTCCACCGGGTGATCCGGGCTGGGCCCACCGTGGTACCAGACCTCGCTGACCACCCACGGCTCCAACCCCTCTTCGCGCAGCAGTTCCGGGAAGGCGAACGGGTTGCGGGCGTCGGGGTAGATGGCGCAGGTGGTCGCCTCGCCGACGGCGAGATGGTCGGGATGGCTCGGCCCGGCGATCCGTTCCCACCGGCGAAGCGGCGAGTTGGTCAGCACGCGCTGCGGGCGCCATCGACGGATCGCCCGGGCGATCTCCCGGCGCAGCGAGATGGTCGGGCTGAGCATCCCGTCCGCGTACCCGTCGAGAAACTCGATCTGGGTGACCCCGACGACGGCGGCCGCCGCCCGCTGCTCGGCCTCGCGCAGGGCGGGCATCTGCTCGCGCGGGGTGTCGTCGAAGCCTCCGGCGTCGCCGCGGGTCACCAGCAGGTAGCCGACCTCGATGCCGGCGTCGGTCCAGGTGGCGACGGTACCGGCGGCGCCGAAGTCGATGTCGTCCGGGTGCGCGGCCACGACCAGCACCCGGGTCACATCCACCCGTGGCGTGGCCGAAGGAGGAAACGTCACGAGATCGCAGGGTACCCGGAGCTGCTAGAGGCGACCGCGACCGGCCCGCAGTACCAGCAGGGCGAGCTGGGTACCGTCGGCGCCAAGGGCGGCCCGGTACCGGTCCATGATCTCCCGCTCCCGGGAGAGGACGAGGCGGGTACCGCCGGAGGCGACCCGGGTCGCGCCCACCTCCTGGGAGATCGCGGCCCGCTCCTGCCAGAGCTGGATGATCGCCGCATCGATCTCGTCGATGCGGTCCCGGAGCCCGGCGATGTGCGTGTCCGCGGCCGGCCGGTCGGTGCCGGTACGGCCGGATGGGGTGCTACCGGGGGCGGAGTCCTCGCTGGCGGCGGCGTCGCCCAGGACCGTGGCATTCATGTCTGTCTCCTTCTCAATGTCCTGGCTCCACCGGCCCGAGCAGCAGAAAGCCCCGGGCTCGGTAGGAGCCCGGGGCTTCGCAGGTCTGGTGTGTCAGGCGCGACCTACGGCTGCCGAACTCCGGTAGCCGTAGAAGTAAAATCGCGCCTGGTTGGTCACGCGTCCGAGTATGCCATCCCGGTGCCGGCCGCCGTCAAGCCGGCTTATGGCGCCGGCTCATGGTGCCGGCTCATGGCGCCGGCTCGTGGCGGCGGGTGCGCCACAGCCAGAGCAGGCCGAGTACCGGCAATACGAGCGGGACGAAGCCGTACCCCTGCCCGTACCCGGACCAGACCGTCGCGTCCGGGAAGGCCGAGTGGTACGCCAGGCTCGCGGTACCCACGGCGAGCACGCCGACCAGTTCGATGCTGCAGCAGGCCACCGCGACCGCCCGGTTGGCGGTACTGAGGCCGATGGTGGCCACGATGTAGATGAGGCCGGCGAGGGCGGAGAGCAGGTACGCCAGCGGCGCCTGATGGAACTTGGTCGCCAACTGGAACCCGGCGCGTGCCGTGGCGGCGAGCGCGAAGAGGCCGTACACCCCGATCAGCACCCGACCCGGCCCGCGGTTGATCCGGTCGCGCTGCGGCCCGCCCGGCCCGCCGGCCGGCGCCCCGCCCGGCCCACCGGACGCTGCGGCGCTAGCCACTCCACACCTCGTTCAGGCGTACCACCACGACCGCGTCGATCAGGCAGGCGACGCAGGCGATCACCGAACCCCACCGGGTCGGCTCCGCCCGGGCCAGCAGGAATCCCATCGGCACCACGATCACATAGGCGATCAGGTACCCGAGGAAGGTGCCGTACTCGGCCGGCCGGGCACCGCCGGCCAGAGCGACGATCGCGGCAGCCAGGTGTACCAGCACCACCGCCTCGACCACCGCCAGGCCGGCGTACTGGAGCCGGCCCGGCGGCCGGTTGCGGGCCACCTCCACCAGGCACCACGCCGCGACCACGAGTGCCGTGATGGTGACGGCGGTGCCGGGCCAATGGCTCATGGCGGACACCCTAGGGCACGGCACAGCGCGCCCCGGAAGGGCACGCCCGAACCAGGATTGCGTCGGGAATTGTCGGCTGGCCGGCATAGACTCGCCAATGCGATGCACGCTCCCACGGAAACCTCAGTCGGGCCGGATGTGGCCGCCCCGGACGTGCCGCCGGGCACGGCCGGCACCGACGCCGCCGCCAGAGCCGAGGCACGGCGCAGGCGGCGCGAGGAGGCGGTGGAGAAGCTGCTCGCCGGGCTCAACGAGCCGCAGCGCGCCGCTGTCATCCACGCCGGCTCGCCGCTGCTGATCGTCGCCGGGGCCGGCTCCGGCAAGACGCGGGTGCTCACGCACCGGATCGCATACCTGCTCGCCGCTCGCGACGTGCACCCCGGCGAGATCCTCGCGATCACCTTCACCAACAAGGCCGCCGGCGAGATGAAGGAGCGGGTCACCGGGCTGGTGGGTGG
>JAFMQQ010000626.1 GCA_017354595.1 Micromonosporaceae bacterium | reverse complement strand
CCTTCCTCGCCGACGTGTACGGCCACGGCGAAGTGCTGCGCGACGGGGTGGTACCGCGCCGCCTGGTGACCACCAGCGCCAACTTCCACCGGGAGGCGTTCGGGATCCAGCCGGCGAACGGAGTACGGATCCACATCAGCGGGGTCGACCTGGTCCGGGATGAGCGGGGCCGGTTCCTGGTGCTGGAGGACAACCTGCGCATCCCGTCCGGGGTCAGCTATGTGATCGAGAACCGGCGGGCGATGGTACGCACCCTGCCGACCCTGTTCGCCGAGGCAAGGGTGGCGCCGGTCGATGACTACCCGGCCCGGCTGCTGCAGGCGCTGCGCGCGGCGGCGCCGGACGGGGTGAGCGACCCGTGCGTGGTGGTACTGACCCCGGGCCTGTACAACGCCGCGTACTTCGAGCACGCCCTGCTGGCCCGGCTGATGGGCGTGGAACTGGTGGAGGGGCGGGATCTGGTCTGCTCCGGCAACCGGGTGCGGATGCGTACCACCCGTGGCGAGCGGCCGGTGCACGTGGTGTACCGCCGCGTCGACGACGAGTTCCTCGACCCGCTGCACTTCCGCCCGGACTCGGTGATCGGCTGCCCGGGCATCCTCAACGCGGCCCGGGCCGGCAACGTGACGCTCGCCAACGCGGTCGGCAACGGGGTCGCCGACGACAAGCTGCTCTACACCTACGTACCGGACCTGATCCGGTACTACCTGCACGAACAGCCGGTGATCCCGAACGTGGAGAGCTACCGGCTGGATGACCCGGATGTGCTGGCGCACGTACTGGACCACCTGGACGAGCTGGTACTCAAGCCGACCGAGGGCTCCGGCGGCAAGGGCATCGTGATCGGACCGCAGGCAGACAGGTCCACACTGGACAGTCTACGTGCGACAGTGGTGGCCGACCCGCGCGGTTGGATAGCGCAGCGGCCGGTGGCACTCTCCACCTCGCCGACGCTGATCGGCAACCAGGTCGCGCCGCGCCACATCGACCTGCGGCCGTTCGCCATCAACAGCGGCGACGACATCTGGCTGCTGCCCGGCGGGCTGACCCGGGTGGCGCTGCCGGAGGGAACCCTGGTCGTCAACTCCAGCCAGGGCGGCGGCTCCAAGGACACCTGGGTGCTCGCCGACCTCCCGGTCGCCGCGCCGCCACCACCGGCGCAGGCGGCGCCACCGCTGGCCGAGATCATCCCGCACGACGTCGCGCCAGACCAACAACAGCAGCAACAGCAGTAGGGGTACCCGATGTTGAGCCGGATCGCCGAGTCGCTGTTCTGGATCGGGCGCTATGTCGAACGCGCCGACGATACCGCCCGGATCCTGGACGCCTTCCTGGCCCGCCGGTTGGAGGACCCGTGGTCCGATGAGGACGCCGCCTGCCGGTCGCTGCTGGCCATCCTCGGCACCACGCCGCCGACCCGGGAGCATCTGTCCACTTCGGACACCCTGGACCGGCTCGCCTTCGACGGCAAGGATCCCAGCTCGATAGCTGGTGCGGTAGCGGCGGCCCGGGAGAATGCCCGCGGCAGCCGGGAGACCATCTCCACCGAGATGTGGGAGTGCCTGAACGTCACCTGGCACACGCTGCCCTCGCGCCGGATGGCGGCGCAGCGGCTGGGACCGTCGCTGTTCTTCGCCTTCGTACGGGAACGGGCCGCGGTGCTCGCCGGGCTCACCGAGTCCACCATGAGCCGGGACGAGGGTTGGCGGTTCCTGGTACTCGGGCGCAGCCTGGAGCGGGTCGACATGACCGCCCGGCTGCTATCGGTGCGGCTGATCGCCGAGGACTCGCGGACCGTACTGCGCGCCTGCGGTGCGCACGAGGCGTTCCTGCGTACCCACGGCGGCACGCTGCGCCAGCAGCAGGTGGTGGAGTTCCTGTTGCTGGACCGGCTGTTCCCCCGCTCGGCGCTACACGCGCTGTCGGCGGCGGAGCAGTGCCTGCGGGAACTGGAGCCGACCACGGAACGGGCCGGTGTCAGCGATCCGGCCCGGCGCCCGATCGGCCAGGTGCGCACCCGGCTGGAGTACACCGACTCGGCCAGCCTGCTCGGCGAGCTGCCGGCGCACCTGCGCGCCCTGCAGTACGCCTGCGCCGCCGCCAGCGCCGCGGTGACCAACCGGTACTTCCAGCAGAACGCGCCGGTCAGCTGGGCACACGAGGAGTCGGAGTAGGCACATGCCCTGGCGGTTGCGGATCGAGCACGTGAGCGGGTTCAGCTACCCGGGCAACGTCAGCGCGTCGTACAACGAGGCGCGGATGACGCCGATGACGCTGCCGCACCAGATGACGCTGTACAGCCGGGTCGAGGTATCGCCGCCGGTGCAGATCTGGCAGTACCACGACTACTGGGGCAGCCAGGTGAGCGCCTTCGACCTGCAGCGGCCGCACCAGCAGTTGCGGGTGAGCGCGGACAGCCTGGTGGAGGTGGCCGATCCGGTGCCGATCGAGCCGGCCGGTTGGGACGCGGTACGCGATCCGTCTATTGTGGACAAACATGGCGAGCTGCTGGCGCAGACGCCGCGTACCCGGATCGACGAGACGCTGCAGGCATTTGCGGAGCAGGTCGCCGGCGACGCCCCGCCCCGCCCGGCGGCGCGCGCGATCGCCGACTGGGTACGGGAGAACGTGGCCTACGTACCGGGCTCGACCGGGGTGCAGACCAGCGCGCTGCAGGCGTGGCAGCAGCGGCAGGGGGTGTGCCAGGACATCGCCCACCTCACCGTGGGAATGCTGCGCGCGCTGGGCATCCCGGCCCGGTACGTCT
>JAFMQQ010000625.1 GCA_017354595.1 Micromonosporaceae bacterium | reverse complement strand
CTGAAGGGGCTGCTGACCTACACCGAGGACCAGATCGTCTCCACCGACATCGTCACCGATCCGTCCTCGTGCATCTTCGACTCCGGCCTGACCAAGGTGATCGGCAACCAGGTCAAGGTGGTCGGCTGGTACGACAACGAGTGGGGCTACTCCAACCGGCTGGTGGACCTGGTCGCGTTGGTTGGTACCTCGCTGTGAAAACGCTCGACGACCTGCTCGCCACCGGTGTCTCCGGCCGGCGGGTGCTGGTACGGGCGGACCTGAACGTACCGCTGGATGGCACCATGATCACCGACGATGGCCGGATCCGCGCCGTGGTACCGACGCTGCGCGCCCTGCTCGCCGAGGGCGCCAGGGTCACCGTCATGTCGCACCTGGGTCGCCCGAAGGGGGCACCGGACCCGAAGTACTCGCTGGCCCCGGTTGCGGTACGGCTGGGCGAGTTGCTCGGCCGGCCGCCCAGCGGGCAGGGCAACCCGCTCGGCGGACCGGCGCGCAATGCCAGCGTGGTCAACTTCGCCGGTGATACGGTCGGCCAGTCGGCGCGGGAGATGGTGGAGGCGCTGCCAAACGGCCGGGTCGCGCTGCTGGAGAACCTGCGCTTCAACCCGGGGGAGACCAGCAAGGACGAGGCCGAGCGGGCCGCCTTCGCCGCCCAGCTGGCCGCGTTCGGCGAGTCCTATGTGGACGATGCGTTCGGCGCGGTACACCGCAAGCACGCCAGCGTGTACGACGTGCCGAAGCTGCTGCCGCACTACGCGGGTCGGCTGGTGGTACGCGAGCTCGAGGTGCTCAGCCGGCTGACCGGTGCCGCTTCGGCCTCGGCGGCGGGAGGTGCCTCGGCCGCGAACCCCGACCGGCCGTACGTGGTGGTGCTCGGCGGCGCCAAGGTCTCGGACAAGCTCGCGGTGATCCAGGCGCTCGCCCCGGCCGTTGACGAACTGCTCATCGGCGGCGGCATGTGCTTCACCTTCCTCGCGGCGCTGGGCTACCCGGTGGGCAGCTCGCTGCTGGAGGCCGAGATGGTGCAGACCTGCCGGGATCTGCTGGCCACCTTCGCCGGCAAGATCAAGCTGCCGACCGACATCATCGCCGCCGACCGGTTCGCCGCGGATGCCAACATCCGTACCGTCGCCGAGGACGGCATCCCGGAGGGCTGGCTGGGGCTGGACATCGGGCCGCAGACAGTCGCCGCGTTCGCCGATGCGTTGCACGGCGCCCACACGGTCTTCTGGAACGGGCCGATGGGCGTCTTCGAGCTGGCGCCGTTCGCCGCCGGTACCCGGGGCATCGCCGAGGCGATCACCAAGGTGGATGGGTTCACGGTCGTCGGCGGTGGTGACTCGGCGGCGGCGGTACGCGCGCTCGGCCTCGACGAGTCGGCCTTCGGGCACATCTCCACCGGTGGCGGTGCCTCGCTCGAATTCCTCGAGGGCAAGTCGCTGCCCGGCGTCGCCGCGCTGGAGTCCTGAGGTGGCGCCGACATCGGGCCGGCGCCCGCTGATGGCCGGCAACTGGAAGATGAACCTCAACCACCTCGAGGCCATCGCGCTGGTGCAGAAGCTGGCCTTCAGCCTGCCGGAGAAGCACCTGGGCGATGTCGAGGTGGTGGTGCTGCCGCCGTACACCGACATCCGCAGCGTGCAGACCCTGGTCGACGGGGACAAGCTGCTCATCGGGTACGGCGCCCAGGATCTCTCGCCGCACCAGGCGGGCGCCTACACCGGGGAGATCTCCGGCCCGATGCTGGCGAAGCTGGGCTGCCGGTACGTGGTGGTCGGCCACTCCGAGCGGCGGGCGTACCACCACGAGGACGACGGGGTGGTCAACGCCAAGGTCAAGGCGGCCCTGGCCAACGACATCTCGCCGATCCTCTGCGTGGGTGAGGGGCTGGAGCACCGGGAGGCGGGCGGCCACGTCGAGCACACCCTGAGACAGCTGGATGGCGCGCTGGCCGGTATCGGCGCCGACCAGATGGAGAAGATCGTGGTCGCGTACGAGCCGGTGTGGGCGATCGGCACCGGCAGGACGGCCACCCCGCAGGACGCCCAGGAGGTGATCGGCGCGATCCGGGACCAGCTCGCCAAGCGGTACCCGGGACCCACCGCCGACCGGGTACGCATCCTCTACGGCGGCTCGGTCAAGGGGACGAACATCGGGGCGATCATGGCGCAGCCGGACATCGACGGTGCCCTGGTGGGCGGCGCCAGCCTGGACGCCGAGGAGTTCGTCGCGATCTGCCGGTACGCCGACCGGTCTGCTGCCGGCTCCACCCACCCCGCCGGCACGTCTGCTGCCGGCTCCACCCACCCCGCCGGCAAGTCTGCTGCCGGCTCCACCCACCCCGCCGGCACGTCTGCTGCCGGCTCCACCCACCCCGCCGGCCACCCGGCGCGGTAGCCACCGGGACCGCTATCCTTGGTGCCTGGCCCCCAGCGGAGAGGACGATCTCACCCCGATGACGTGGTTTGTGTACACGCTGATTGTCGTTCTGGTGATCACCAGCGTGCTGCTCACCCTGCTGATCCTGCTGCACCGCGGCAAGGGTGGTGGCCTCTCCAGCATGTTCGGTGGTGGCGTCTCGTCCAGCCTCGCCGGTAGCTCGGTGGCGGAGAAGAACCTGGACCGCTACACGGTTCTGGTGGGCATCGTCTGGTTCGCCTGCATCGTTGGCCTCGGCCTCTGGCTCCGGATCGCCGGAAACGGCGGGTAGCGCGCCCGCGAGGCCGCGCCAGAGCCAGGTGGCGCGGCCCCGGAAGTGCGCGCCAAAGGCAGGA
>JAFMQQ010000624.1 GCA_017354595.1 Micromonosporaceae bacterium | reverse complement strand
GCGGCGACCGCGGCGACCGCCGCGAAGACCAGGCCCGCCAACGCGACCGCGAGGCCGAACGCGACGCAGCCGGCGGCGGGCAACCCATCGCCGAGCAGGCCGAGGGTGACCAGTGCGCCGGAGGCGATGTCGACCAGCCCGGCGGTGAGCAGGGCCGCCGAGAGCGGAGCGTACCGACCGACCACAGTGGACCCGACCAGCTCCAGCCGGCCGGTCTCCTCCTCGGTGCGGCTGTGCCGCACCACAGTGAGCACGCTTATCAGCGCGACCAGGATCAGCTCGGTCAGGCCGACCTTCCAGGCGGTGAGCGCGCCGAGCGACACCCGGAACAGCGGCCCGCTCAACGCGACCAGCGACGGGTTGGCGATGACATCGCTCACCGCGCGCAGCGACGCCTCGTCCGGGTACAGGCTCTTGTACTGCGCGGCGGTACCCATGGGCAGCACGCCGAGCACCACGATCCAGATCGGCAGGCGTACCCGGTCCAGGCGCAGCGCCAGCCGCAGCAGCGCGCCGGTGCCGGTCATCGCGCCGCCTCCACTGTCTGCCGGGCCACGCCGCCATCGTTCTCGTAGTGCCGCAGGAACAGTTCCTCCAATGTGGGCGGTTGGCTGACCAGGCCGCGTACGCCGATACCGGTGAGATGCCGGAGTACCGCGTCCAGTGCCTCGTTGTCCACCTCGAAGCTGACCCGGTGGTTCTGCGACTGCAGGGCGTGGACGCCGGGCAGTTTGGCCAGACCGTCCGCCGGGCCGGCCAGGTCCGCCTGGATCGAGGTGCGGGTCAGGTGGCGCAGGTCGGTGAGGGTACCGGTCTCCACCGCCCTGCCCTGGCGCACGATCGTGACCCGGTCGCAGAGCGCCTCCACCTCGGCGAGGATATGGCTGGAGAGCAGCACGGTGCGCCCGGTGTCGTGCAGGTACTCGCGGATCACCTGCCGGAACACGTCCTCCATCAACGGATCCAGGCCGGCGGTCGGCTCGTCCAGCAGCAGAAGCTCCACATTGGACGAAAGAGCGGCGACGAGCGCGACCTTCTGCCGGTTGCCCTTGGAGTAGGTGCGGCTCTTCTTGCGCGGGTCCAGATCGAAGCGCTCCAGCAGCTCGGTGCGGCGCTGCTGGTCCAGCCCACCACGCAGCCGGCCGAGCAGGTCGATCACCTCGCCGCCGGAGAGGTTGGGCCACAGCGTGACATCGCCGGGCACGTACGCCAGCCGCTGGTGCAGGTTCGCCGTGTCCCGCCACGGGTCGCCGCCGAGCATCCTGGCGCGGCCGGAATCGGCGCGCAGCAGGCCCAGCAGCACCCGGATCGTGGTGGTCTTGCCAGCACCATTGGGCCCGAGGAAGCCGTGGACTTCTCCACTCTGGACAGTCAGGTCCAGCCCGTCCAGGGCGCGGTTATGCCCGAACGTCTTGACCAGCGCCTCGGTCTGGATCGCCGGCCCATGGTTGGTGGTCATCGCTCTCCTTCGCTGACCTTGTCAATCGACGACCGCGCCGCCGCGGCAGTCGGGTCGTCAAGCAGTGGGCGCGAGTAAAGGTCGATCAACGCCCGGCTCATCCGCAGGTACCCCGCCAGCTCGAAGACGTCGGCGCCCAGGTTGCGGGCGAGGTGTTCGTGCATCACCACCAGCCCGGTGTGCATGGCGACGATGACCGCCGAGAGCGCCGGGAGATCCTCGCTCGCCTCCGGGTCATGCCGTTCGAACCAGGCCGTGCCGAGCCGGACCAGCTCGTCGAACATCGCGGCGGCCGGCGCCGAGCCGTCGATCAGCGCCCGGGCGACGTACCGGTAGGTCAGCAGGATGGTCGGGTGGGCGGCGGAGAGGAACGCCGGGTTGCCGAACCCGTCCGCCATCACCTGCTCCTTCATCGACATCGCCCGATCCAGCACGAAGGCGTCGCACGCCTCGCGCAGCGCGTCCTTTGAGCCGAAGTGGTGCCGGACCAGACCGGCCGAGACGCCGGCGGCCCGGGCGATGTCCCGGATCGTGGTCGCGGCGCCGCGGTCGGCGAACAGCTCGATGGCTGCGTCCCGGATCCGGGCCCGCGCGGTCAGGTCCTCGAGGTCGCGTCCGACGCGTGGCTGTACCACTGATCAAGATCCTGTACCTGCGTAGGGAAAACTGCCCAACAAGGCAACAGGCTATACACGCGTACAGCCACTCCGCAAGAGCGGGAGGGAACTCAGAACAGAACGGTGGCGAAGGTACCCACGCGGGAGAAGCCGCACCGGCCGTACACCCGCCGGGCGGGCAGGTTGTAGTCGTTGACGTACAGGCTCGCGGTCGGGGCGACCCGGCGCAACGCGTCCCGCACCACCGCCGCCATCGCGTGCGTGGCAAGGCCCCGGCCGCGCAGTTCGGGCGCCACCCACACCCCTTGGATCTGCGCGGTGTGCCGGGTCACCACGGCCAACTCCGCCTTGAAGACCACCCGCCCCGACTCGAAGCGGGCATACGCGCGCCGCGCCCGGACCAGGTCGGCGACGCGCTCCCGGTACGCCCGGCCGCCCCCGTCGGCCAGTGGCGAGACACCGACCTCCTCGCTGTACATGGCGACCGCGGCCGGGAAGAGGGCGTCGATCTCGTCCGGCCGCACCAGGCGCACCCTCGGGTCGGCCGGTACCGCCGGCGGCGCGGTACACAGCAGCAGCGGCTGGCACTCGCGGACCTCGCGGGCCGGCCCCCAGGCGTACCCGAGCCGGCTCCACAGGTCCAGCACCGGCTCGGCCCGGCCGACGATCGAGGAGCAGCCGCGCGGGTTGAGCCCGGCCAG
>JAFMQQ010000623.1 GCA_017354595.1 Micromonosporaceae bacterium | reverse complement strand
CGGCGGTCGAGTCGGTGCGCGCGGCCGCGGCCGGGGTGCGCGGCCGCGGTGCCTGCTCGCATCCGGACGGTACGGCGGGCTTCGTGCTCTCCGCACTCGAGGTCTTCGCCGACCACGTTGCGCTGCACCTGGAGCGGGGTTCCTGTGGCCGGCGGGTGAAGGGCCTGCTGCCGGTACCGGTGGACCCGACCGGCTTCCGGCTGCACGTCGACTGGACCCGCTGCGACGCCCATGGACTCTGTGCCGACGTGGCACCGGGCCTGATCCGCCTCGGCGAGGACGGTTTCCCGGTGGTACCCGAGATGGCTGCCCCGCCGTGGCTTGCGGCCACGGCCCGCCGGGCGGTGGAGGTCTGCCCGGCCCTGGCACTGCAGTTGGTACCGGCAACGGCACCGCCCAGCGCGACGAAGCGGCCCGGTTCGCGGGGTCCGTGGCCGTCGCTGCTCACCCGGCTTACCCGCCAGCCCGCGCCGGCGGGGAGGAAACCGGCGTGAGTACGGGCTCGCCGGGCGACCGGGTGCGCAGCGGGTTGATGCGTACCGGCCTGCGGCGTTCGCGCGCCGCGACCGCCGAACCGGAGCCTGCCGCCGAACTGGAGCCTGCCGCCGGGCCGGGTGAGGCGCCGGCCGCGAAGCGCGCCACCGCCAAGGCGGGCAAGGCGAGCACGAAGCGCTCGCCGGCCAAGGCGGCGACAACAGCCAAGGCGACAACGCCGGCCAAGGCGACAACGCCGGCCAAGGCGACGGCACCGGCCAGGGCTGCCACGGCGACCAGGGCGGTGGCGCCGGCGAACGCAGAGGCCGTCCCGCCCGCCACGCCCCCAGTTCCGTCCACAAGGGACGGCCGGCGGTGGCCGTACCCGTGGATCGCGATCGCCGTGGCGGCCGTCGCCGCCGCCGTCGCGGGTCTGGGCATCGGCTGGTCGCGGTATCTGCCCGACGGTTCGCGGTCGCCGATGTTCTCGATGGCGCTCGCGTTGGGCGGGCTGGCCCTGTTCGGGATGGTCGGCGCGATGCTCCTGGATCGCCGTGGGCGGCAGCCGCGCGGCACCCACCCGGCGGCTCCGGAATCCATCGCGGTCTCGGCGTACGCCATCCCGGCGAACGCCCGCCGATCGGAGACCGTGGCGGCCCGGCCGGCCCTCAGCCCGCGCGCGCTGTTCGACTCGGTGGCCCGCGGTGCGGCGGTGAAGCGGGAGAACCCGCTCGCCTCGCTCGCGCCGGACGGCGAGCTGTCCCGGCCGGCGCTCTCCAATTACGTCGCCGAGCAGTACCACCTGCTCACCAGCGACCGGCGCAGCGTGCTGTTCCTCGCCTCCCGCTGTCCGGACGATGCGACCGCCTCATTCTTCGCCGAACTCGCCGAGAGTGGCCGGCTCGCGGTGGATATGCTGCTGATCCTCGCCGGGCGGCTCGGGCTGTCCCGGGCCCGGCTGGAGACGATGGAGCCGCGGGCCGGTTGCCAGGCGCACGCGGCGTACGTGACCTGGCTGGCGCACAATGCTTCGCTGCCGGACGCGTGTCTCGCCCTCGCCGTGGATGTGGCCGCCTGGGCCGGCCATGCCGCGACGGTCGGCCAGGTGCTGCGCGACCAGCACGGTCTGGATGACCAGGCATTTGGATTCTTCGAGTTCTGGGCGACCCTCGCCGGACAGGTGGAGCGGGAAGCACTCGGCGTGGTACAGGCGCACCAGGATGCCGGGCGGCCCGCGGACCCCGTACTCGCCCGGCGGTACGCGCGCCTACTCGCCGCGTACCGGGTCATGTTCTGGAGTGACCTCGGCGAGCAGTAGTGCGGCCGGGGCCCGCCCGGTGGGCCCGCCGGGCGCGGTGCCGCGCGGGTGTCACAGCCGGCTGCCATGATGTCCGGGTGATGGAAGCCGGCATTCAGACAACGGCGGCCGTGCGGGAGGTGCTGGAGGGGCTCGACGACGAGCAGCGCGCCGCGGTGGTCGCGCCGCCCGGGCCGGTCTGCATCCTGGCGGGCGCCGGGACCGGCAAGACACGCGCGATCACCCACCGGATCGCCTGGCGCACGCTGGTCGGCGAGGTCGCCGCCCGGCACGTACTCGCGGTCACCTTCACCGCGCGGGCCGCCGGCGAGATGCGCGCCCGGCTCGCCCTGCTCGGCGTCGACGGGGTACAGGCGCGCACCTTCCACGCCGCCGCGCTGCGCCAGCTGCGCTACTTCGCCCCCCGACTGCTCGGGCGCGAACTGCCCGAACTGATTGAGAGCAAGGCACGGCTGGTCACCCTCGCCGCCGGCCGGTGCGGGGTGCGGGCCGACCGCGCCGCCGCCCGCGATCTCGCCGGTGAGATCGAGTGGGCCAAGTCCTCGCTCGTCGAACCGACCGAATACGTGGTGGCCGCGGCGAAGGCGGCCCGCGAGACACCGCTCGACCCGGCCCAGGTCGCGGCCGTCTATGCCGGATACGAGACGGTCAAGCGCTCGGCCGGGTCGATCGACTTCGAGGACCTGCTGCGCGCCGCGGTGTGGGCGGTGGAGGAGCACCCGGATGTGGCCGAGCAGATCCGGGCGCAGTACCGGCACTTCGTGGTGGATGAATATCAGGATGTGACGCCGCTGCAGCAGCGGCTGCTCGAGGCGTGGCTGGGGGAGCGGCTCGACCTGACCGTGGTGGGCGACGCGAGCCAGACGATCTACTCGTTCACCGGCGCCACCTCCCAGTTCCTGCTTGAGTTCCCGCGCCGGCACCGGGAGGCGACCGTGGTCCGGCTGGTCCGCGACTACCGCTCCACCCCGCAGGTGGTGGGCCTGG
>JAFMQQ010000622.1 GCA_017354595.1 Micromonosporaceae bacterium | reverse complement strand
CGGCGCGCCGCCCCGGCGGCGGGTCTGGTTGGTCAGCGTGGACCTGCCGGTCGAGGCGGGTACCCCGGGCGAGGCGGTCCGCCAGTTCTGGTCGTACCTGAACGACCTCGGGCCGCGGGAACTGCCCGCCTTCGTCGCGCCGCTCGGCGAGGAGTTGGCGATGCAGGCGTACCTGCTCGGCGAGCAGACCAACCTCGACCCGGAAGAGGAGTGAGCCGCCAGGGCCAGGTTCAGCTGCCACCGAAGGTGGGGCGGCGCTTGGCCAGGAACGCCTCGGTCGCTTCCCGGTGGTCGGTGGTGGCACCGGTGACCCGCTGCGCCTGCGCCTCCGCGGCCAGTGCGTCGGCGAGACTGCCGGCCGAGGCGACCAGCAGTTCCCGCTTCATCGCGCCGTACGCGACGGTCGGGCCGGCGGCGAGCCGCCGCGCCAGCGCCTGGGCGGCCGGCAGCACCTGCTCGTCCGCCTCCGCCAACTGGGTGAGCAGGCCGATGCGTACCGCCTCGTCCGCCGGTACCGGGTCCGGGAGCAGCAGCATCTCGGTCGCCTTCGCGTGGCCGACCAGGCGGGGCAGGATCCAGGAGAGCCCGGTATCGGCGGCCAGCCCGATCCCGGCGAAGGCGGTGACGAAGGTGCTCGACGGGCCGCCGACCCGGAAGTCGGCGAGCAGCGCCAGCGACGCACCCGCCCCGGCCGCGGCGCCCCGTACCGCCGCCACCACCGGCTTGCCCATCCCGGCCAGGCGCAGCGCGAGCTGGTTGTACTGCTCCAGCGCGGCCCGCAGCGGATCGGGATCGGCACGGATGGCGGTCGCGTGCTCCCTGAGGTCCTGCCCGACGCAGAAGGCCCGACCGGCACCGGCGAGCACCAGCGCCCGGCACCCGGTATCGGCGTCCAGTTCGGCGAGCTCGTCCCGCAGTGCCTCGCGCAGTTCGCGGTTGAGCGAGTTCAACGAGTCGGGCCGGTTGAGGGTCAGCGTCACCACGCCGCCATCGCGCTGCACGAGCAGGGACCGGGTCATGGCCGCGGAGCTCTCGTGCTGAGCAGGTGCTCCGGTCGGCCATCCGGCCGGGGCCCCGAGTCGGTCCGGGCAGCCGGCAGGCCGCGGCCGGAGCGGGCCAGGCAGGTGTCCACGTACCGGTCGGCGGCGGGGCGTAGCCGGGCCGCGTGCTTGTCGAAGAAGGTCGCCGCCGCCGTACCCGGCCAGGCCGGTGGCAGCAGGCCCGGCGGCAGCTGGGGATCCTGGAACAGGAAGGTCCGCCAGGCGTGCACCAGCCGGAACCGGGCGGCATAGGCGGCCTCCTCCGCGCTCGCGTCGTCCACCGCGCAGACGATCGGGCGCAGCTGCTGCACGAAGCGGTCGTACGCGGTGGCGATCGCGTCCAAGTCCCACGCCCGGCGTACCAGGGAGCTGGCGCCGGTGGCACCGCCGGCGTGGTTGGCGGTGAACCGTTCGTACCGCACGCCGCAGTCGGTGAGCAGAGCCTCCACCTCTTCGGCCCGTCGGGGGGCGATCCAGGCTGAGTCGTCCAGGCAGCCGTAGCCGAGGAAGGCCATGTTCGCGGTGAGCCGGGCCCGCTCGCCGCGGTGTGCCGGCGGGTCGATCACCAGCAGATCGAAGCTGCCGTCCCAGGTGTACCCGCGGGTCCGGTAGATCCGGGCCGCGGCCTCATCCAGCCGCCGGGCCGCCTTCGGGCTCAGCAGGTACCCGGGCCCGCTGGCCAGGCGCAGCGGGTGCAGCCAGCCCTGCCGGACCATCCGGGACACGGCGGTACGCACGGCCGGTGCCGCGATCTCCAGTGGTGCCAGCAACCTGACCAGTGCGGAGACGGGCGCCCGACCGCCACGGGGACGAAGGTAGTCGCCGTACAGGTCGAACAGGGCGGAGCGGGCCTGCATGGCTGGGTAGCACCACCTTCCCCCGTGCACAAACGGCGCTCATTGTGACAGGTTCTGGGTACCTTCGCCAGATTCTTGTCACAAGTTGGCCGGGGCAGTTTGGGTCCGGCGCCCTACATCAGGGAAAATCACTAATCGGCACCGCGTGCGGGTGGCAGCCCGGGCGCCGGTGGCGGAATTTCCCAAGCGTGCCTCCTTCAGGCGCGCTCGGGCTGTCTGGGGGTGCTCTGCACCGGGCGCGCTCGGGCTGGCTGGGCGTGCCCCGCACGGGGCGCGACTGGGCCGAAGAGCCGCTTCGGCCCGCCAAAGGTTGAGGGGAGAGAACATGGCGGCGATGAAGCCGCGGACGGGCGACGGTCCGCTGGAGGTCACCAAAGAGGGCCGCGGGATCGTCATGCGGGTTCCGCTGGAGGGTGGTGGCCGGCTCGTCGTTGAAATGACCCCCGACGAGGCGAACGCGCTCGGGGACGCGCTCAAGGCCGCCACCGGGTGAGGCCGACTCGTAGGCCCCAGCTTTCCGGAACGGACCTCGGGGCGGCGGCGCGGTTGCGTCGCCGCCCCGATCCGCAGCGCGCCCGGGGAGGGCACGCCAGAACCGGGCTGCGCGGCGCCTACCCGAGCATCCACGTATCGCCACCCGGCGCGCCGCTGCCGGTCGTCGCATTGCCGGTACTGGCGGCCGCCGATGGCCGGCCCGCCGGCCTGGCGAGCCTGGCCCCGGGCTTCCCGGCGCAACCCCTGGCCGAGGCCGCGGCCCTGGTCAGCCAGACGGATCACACCGGTTCCCCGGGGAGCTTGCAGCAGCTCCCGCGCCCGCTGGCCCGGCCGCGCCGGGTACTGCTGGTCGGGGTGGGCGCCGGTGACGAGGCCGGCTGGCGCGCC
>JAFMQQ010000621.1 GCA_017354595.1 Micromonosporaceae bacterium | reverse complement strand
GTCCTGCCGCGCCAGGCCGCCTCGCGATCGGCAGCCGCGCCGCGATCGGCCGCCGCGCCGCGCCGGGTGCTCGAACCGCAGCGCGCCCCGGGAGGACACGCCAAGGTCAGGTTGGGTGCCGTCAGTGGCTGACCGACCGTACACATTGCTCAGTTGTGGCATGTCGATCGACGGCTACCTGGACGGTGCGACCGAGAAGCGGTTGCTGCTGTCGAACGAGGCCGACTTCGACCGGGTCGACGCGGTACGCGCGGACAGCGACGCGATCCTCGTCGGCGCCGGTACCGTGCGGCGGGACAACCCGCGGCTGCTGGTACGTTCGCAGGCCCGACAGGCGCAGCGCGTGGCGCGCGGGCTGGCCCCCTCCCCGTTGAAGGTGACCGTCACGCGACGGGCGCAACTGGACGCCTGCGCGGAATTCTTCACCACCGGCGAGAGCGACAAGCTCGTCTACTGTGCCAGCGGCGCCCTCCCCGAGGCCCGGCTCCGGTTGGGCGAGGTAGCGACCGTGGTCGATGGCGGCCAACCGGTGGACCTGTACCGGGTCTGCACGGACCTCTACGACCGCGGGGTCGGCCGGCTGATGGTCGAAGGAGGCGGGACGATCCACACCGCGTTCCTCACCGCCGACCTCGCCGACGAGCTGCACCTCGTGGTCGCGCCGTTCTTCGTCGGCGACTCGCGCGCCAAGCGCTTCGTGGGCGACGGCCGGTTTCCGTGGAATCCGGACCGCCGGGCGACGCTGGCCGAGGTCCGGCAGATCGGCGACGTCGTTCTGCTGCGGTATGCGCTGTCGGCCCGGTTCGGCAGCGTCTGACGCGGGGTAACAGCAAGGGTAGGCAGGAGGTCGGATGGACCAGGTACCGGCGGCTGCAACGATCCGGACCCAGGTGACGATACCGATGAGGTTTCCGGACGGGTTCAGCACCACGGCCAGGGTGTTCAGCTTCAACGGATTGCTGGACGGCCGGGAACATCTCGCCTTCGGTCTCGGCGACCGGGCGGTGCCACCGGAGGAGGTACCGCCGGACGCACCGCCGCCGCTGGTACGGCCGCACAGCGAGTGCCTGACCGGTGACGTCTTCGGCAGCCAGCGCTGCGACTGCGGACCACAGCTGCGCGAGGCGGTGGAGCGGATCGCCGCCGCCGGTGGTTTCCTGCTGTACCTGCGCCAGGAGGGGCGGGGCGTCGGGCTCTACACCAAGCTCGAGGCGTACGCGTTGCAGGATGCCGGCCTGGATACCTATGAGGCGAACCTGGCGCTGGGGCACCGGGAGGATGAGCGGGACTACACGGTCGCCGCGCAGATGCTCGCCGCGCTCGGGGTGCAACAGGTGGCGCTGCTGTCCAACAACCCGGACAAGGCCGAGCAACTGGGCCGGCTCGGGGTGACCCTCACGGTAACCGTGCCGACCGCCGTGCACCTGTCCCACGCCAACGCCGGATACCTTGCGGCCAAAGCGATCCGCGCCTCGCACACGCTGGATCTGCCGTTCGTACGGTAGTCCCGCCAGACTGCTCATGATGCGTGGCTGAGTTACACTGCCACGCATCATGACGGAGGAATCCGACCCCGACGGCGAGTGGCCGCCGGCCGCCATGGAGATCGACACCTCGGTCGCCCATTCGGCCCGGGTCTATGACTACTGGCTGGGCGGCAAGGACAACTTCGCCGCCGACCGGGAGGCCGCCGAGCGGG
The DNA here is from genome assembly GCA_017354595.1 of Micromonosporaceae bacterium. Taxonomy (GTDB): domain Bacteria; phylum Actinomycetota; class Actinomycetes; order Mycobacteriales; family Micromonosporaceae; genus DATEJJ01. The sequence continues at coordinate 1,082 of JAFMQQ010000621.1, read as the reverse complement.
TCCTGGCGGCCACTCCGGGGCTGCGGCAACGGGTACGGGCCAACCGGGCGTTCCTGGTCCGGTCCGTACGGTGGCTGGCCGGTTCGGCGGGCACCCGGCAGTTCCTGGACATCGGTACCGGCATCCCGTCGGCGAACAACACCCACGAGGTGGCCCAGGCGGTTGCGCCAGAATCCAGAATCGTCTATGTCGACAACGACCCGATCGTGCTACTGCACGCCCGGTCGCTGCTGACCAGCCGGTCGGAGGGGAAGACCGACTACATCCCGGCCGACCTGCGGGAGCCGGAGCAGATCCTGGCCCGGGCCGGCCAGAGCCTCGACCTGTCCCAGCCGGTCGCGGTGCTGTTGCTCGGCATCCTGCACCTGATCGAGGACCACGACGACCCGTGGGGGATAGTCGCCCGGCTGATGGCGGCGGTACCGTCCGGCAGCTACGTCGCCATCTCCCACCCGGCCAGCGATGTGGCGCCGGGGCAATTGGAGGGGCAGCGCCGGTACAACGAGCGGGTGGCCACGCCGCAGACACTTCGCGGTCGGGCCGCGGTGGCCCGCTTCTTCGAGGGCCTCGAGCTGGTCGCACCGGGCCTGGTCCAGGTGCACCAGTGGCGTCCCGATCCGGATGACGATCCACCCCCGGGCTTCGTCAGCGCGCACGGCGGGGTGGCCCGCAAGCCCTGACGCCGGCTGCCCCGGTCGCTCCACTCAGGACGGTGCCGCCGGCGCGGCGGCCGCCGGCGGGCGGGGCCGCCCAGGGGGCGCTAGACTGCGACGCACCATGACCGACCAGCACGAGACCGACGGCGAATGGCCGCCGCGGTCACTTGAGATCGACACCTCGGTTGCCCACCCGGCCCGGGTCTATGACTACTGGCTGGGCGGCAAGGACAACTTCGCCGCCGACCGGGAGGCCGCCGAACGGGTCCTCGCCGCCACTCCCGGCCTGCGGCAACGGGTACGGGCCGGGCGCGCCTTCCTGGTCCGGTCCGTGCGGTGGCTGGCCGGTGAGGCGGGCATCGACCAGTTCCTGGACATCGGTACCGGCATCCCGTCGGCGAACAACACCCACGAGGTTGCCCAGGC